>JANNNT010000688.1:0-9744 GCA_031398685.1 Rhodocyclaceae bacterium
GGCGCGCGCCGTGGCCTAGCCGGTAACAACCGCCCCGTCGCTTGACCGAGGTCAATGCGTCAGCGTAGGGTTGGCGGCCAAGGTTCCGGGCGGAACTGTCGGAAAAATGCTGTTGAGCTTGGCGCCCAATTGCCAGCGCAACAAGGCACCAAGCGCCGCGCCCAAGGCAATCGCCAGAATTGATTTCCACATAACGCTATCCAGAGCCCGTTCGAATTTCTTTGCAACGTATTCACCCACAGAAGCTGTGAATAAACCTGTACATTTGTTGTGCGCTGACCGATAAAACCCTTTGCCAACGATAACTTAAGCGTCCCGCCCGACAAACAGGCAGAGCGCTTAGTTTGGCGCCTCATCACGCAATTCTCGACGCAATATCTTGCCGACATTGGTCTTCGGCAAATCATTGCGGAACTCGACCTGACTGGGCACTTTATAACTCGTAAGGAATTCGCGGCACTGCATGATGAGTTGCGCCGACGTCAGCGACTGATCTTTTTTGACGACAAAAATCTTTACTGCCTCGCCTGTCTTGTCATCCGGCACCCCGATGGCAGCCACTTCAAGCACGCCCGGATGCATGGCCAGAACGTCCTCAACTTCGTTCGGATAGACGTTGAAACCGGAGACGAGAATCATGTCCTTCTTGCGGTCGACGATGCGCACGTAACCCTTGTTGTCCATCACCGCAATATCGCCGGTGCGCAGGAAACCGTCTGGCATGAAGACGTTGGCCGTCTCTTCCGGCTGATTGTAGTAGCCCTTCATGACCTGCGGACCACGGATGCACAGCTCGCCGCGCTCACCTAGCGGAACATCAACGCCGTTGTCATTGCGGATCGCCGCCTCGGTTGATGAGATCGGCAAACCGATCGAGCCGTTGTATTCCGTGATGTTGATCGGGTTGATGGTGGCAGCCGGCGAGGTCTCGGTCAGACCGTAGGCTTCGATCAACGGCTTGCCGGTCACTTTCTTCCAGCGCTCGGCCACAGCCTTTTGGACCGCCGTGCCCCCACCCAGAGTCACCTTGACCCGGCTGAAGTCGAGCGCAGCAAAATCCGGATTGTTGAGCAACGCATTGAACAGGGTATTCACGCCGGTCAGCACAGTGAACGGGTACTTGCCGAGTTCCGCAACAAAGTTGGGAATGTCGCGTGGATTGGTAATCAGCAGATTGTTTGCGCCGACCAGGATAAACAGAAAGCAGTTCGCCGTCAGCGCGAAGATATGATAAAGCGGCAACGCGGTGACCACCAGTTCGTTTTCGGTCGTCACGGCCGACCTGACCCAGAGATGCGCCTGGGTCGCGTTGGCGATGATGTTGCGGTGCGTCAGCATCGCCCCTTTGGAAAGCCCCGTGGTGCCGCCGGTATATTGCAGGAAGGCGATGTCCTCGTGCTCGACCGTTACGGGCCGGTATTCCGCCGCACGGCCTTGCGCGATGGCGCGCGGATAGCTGACGGCCTTCGGCAAACTCCACGCCGGCACCAGTTTCTTGATGTACTTGACGACGAAGTTGACGATGCGGCCTTTCGGGAAGCCGAGCATGTCGCCGAGACGCGCAATGACAACATGCTTGACCGGCGTTCTGCCGATGACCTGAACCAGGGTATGCACAAAATTTTCGAGGACGACGATGGTTTGCGAGCCGGAATCCTTGAGCTGAAATTCGAGTTCGCGCCCAGTGTAGAGCGGGTTGCAGTTGACCACCGTATAACCGCCACGCAAAGCACCCAGCATGCAGACCGGATATTGCAGCACGTTCGGCATCATGATGGCGACGCGCTCACCCTTTGCCAGTTTGAGCACCGTTTGCAGGTAAGCGGCAAAATCGCGCGAAAGCGTGTCAAGTTCGCCATAGGTAATTGACGCTCCCATGCACGTAAACGCCGGGCGGTCACGGTACTCACGAACACTCTTCTCGAATAGTTCGCCAAGCGACTGATACTCGCCCAGATCGATTTCAGCGGGCACACCGTCCTGATAGCTCTGCAACCAAATCTTGTCCAATGTGCACCCTCCGTCCGACGTTATTTTTCTTGCAAATAACCCACTGTTCATCAGCAGGCCAACATCTATATTCGGCAATGCAGCAAAGCATCCAACCCTCGGTTAGTTCAGGGCCGAAGTTCGCCTGGAACGCAATCAGTACACCTCAAGCACGGAGGCATCCGAAAAAACCAGCACCCCCCGCACCTCGTTTCCGTGGAAAACACCGGCCACGGCCTGGCAGTAGCGAGCGACCTGGACACGATACTCATCGAGGCGCGCCGTAGCGCTTCCCGAACTCTTGTAATCGAGTACCCAGAATCCTGAATCGAGTTCGACAAGGCGGTCAATGCGCTGCACGGCCCCGTCGCCGGCCGTAATGTCGACTTCATTCCACGCACGGCGGTACTGCCTTGGGTCGAAAAAGCGCTGCAGCCCCGGTGCAGCTAGCAGTCGCTCCGCCACCGGCAGGACACGCCGGTAATCGCCTTCGTCAAAGCCGAGATCTTTCCACCATCCCTCGGCCTCATCCCCGCCTGTGCGGCGTTCAAGCAAGGCGTGCAGCAGGATGCCAAAGCGCTCGGCCGCATCCGGCGTGCGACGGCGCTCGCCGATTGGTGGCAGGGGCGAGCACGCAACAGTGGCCGAGAGCCGTAACCTGTCGTGAGGCGCAACGTCACGCACCGGCAGTTCATCACCGTAAGCCAATCCGCCACCCAGTTTCTCCATGGCTGCTTCGAGCAGGCGATAGGGCGTATCGCCCTTAGCCTTGGCATGCTCGATGCCGCTGGCAACAAACACCTGCCGCGCCCGCGTCATGGCCACGTAAAGCAGATTCAGTTCCTCGCGTTTGGCCGCCGCGACTTCGGCGTCGAACAAAGACTGCCGCGCTACGCCGCGATCTTCCTGGCGCCCATAGAACGAGAAATGTTGCGGCGACGGAGCTTCCGGCGGCCAGTCGACAAGCACATCCCATGCGTCCTGACTGCGTGGCGCGGCGTTGGCGCCGAGCAGCCAGACGATGGGCGCTTCCAGCCCCTTGGCACCATGGATGGTCAGAATCCGTACGCGTCCGGCATCGGCGCTCTGCGCTTCGATCACCCCCTCATCCGGGGCGTCGTTGACATCGGCGTCGCGCAGATCGCGCAATTCGTCGATGAAGCGCGGCAAACTCGGATAACGTCCACCGTCGAGGTCGAGCGCGAGCAACAGCAGCGCACGCAGGTTGGCTTCCACAATGGCGCTGGCGGCGTCCGGAACGGCCAGCCGGTAACGTTCGATCACTTCACCCTGATGGAAAATCCGGTCGAGCAGGTCGTGCGCCGGCAGACGATCCGCCGCCTGCAGCCACGCACCGAGCAAACGGACCGCACGTGTCAGACGGGGTGACCCATCGCCTTCCCTGACCAATGCTTCAAGCCGCTGCCACCAGGAGGGTTCCGCTCGCGCGGCAAGCTGCATCAACTCCTCGTCACTGCAGGCAAACACCGGCGAACGCAGGGTCTGGGCTAGTTTCAGGTCGGCCACCGGCGTCACGAGGAATTCGAGCAGCGCGACGATGTCACGGACCTCCAGCGCCGCCAGCAAACCGCCACGCGAACCGGCGTCGAAAGGAATACTGGCGGCCGTCAGCGCGCGCTCGTAACCGGCCAGGTTGGTTCGCGTACGCACCAGCAGCATGATGTCGCCGTAGCGCACAGGTCGTTGCCGCAGTTGGCCGTCGACGCCTTTGTCCTCGATTGTCCAACGACCCACCATCTCGCCGATCTTCACCGCCAGACAGTCGGCTTCCATGCGCAGCCGCATATCCTCCGGCTCGACATCGGGCTCGGTCAGCGGATTGCGCAAGCCATCACGCTCTGCGGCTTCTTCATCCTCCGCCTTGGCACACAGTGGCATCAGTTCGACCCGCCCCGGCAAGGCGCCGGCAAACGAAGTCTGTTTGCGGAAAGGTTCAAACTCCGGCACCCCAAGAAACAGCGCATTGACCACGTCGATGATGGGTTGGGCGTTGCGCCGCGTCGCGTCCTGCTCGCAACGTACGGCGCCAAACTCGCTCTCAAGAAAGCCCGCCGCCACCGAGAACAGTCGCGGCTCGGCTCGGCGAAAGCGGTAGATCGCCTGCTTCGGGTCGCCAACCAGAAAGACCACGGGGCGCGAAGAATCCGAGTAGGCATCCAGCCAGGCCAGCAGGATCTGCCATTGCAGCGGGTTGGTATCCTGAAACTCATCGAGCAGCACATGGCTGTAACGCGCATCCAGACGGGCTTGCAGGAAGGCTGCCGTTTGCTCGTCGCGCAGCAGCTTGAGCACGTTCCATTCGGCGTCGACAAAATCGATCTGTCGCCGCGCCGTCTTGAACTCCTCGACATGCGCGAGGAAAGCCTGAAAAACGGCGCAAGCATCCTGATTGAAGGCGAAGATGCGCTCGGCCGTCTGCCGTTCGAGGCAATCGAGCGCACGCTCGCCCAAGTTGGCGTGCAGCTCAAGGAAGTGCGCCACACCTTCGACGCCAAAGCGCTTGTCCGCCGCCTTGCTCGGCTTGCGCTGGCGCAGCGTATTCTTCTCGGTCAGCAGCACGCCGCGCAGCCGCTCGAAGCGTACCGTCGGCTGTGCTTCGTCCAGCGCGGCACTGACGTCCGCTGCGAATTCCTGATCGCGCACCAGCTCGCTCATTTCGAGAAAACCGAGGTAGGCCTGGAAGTCACTCGTCCACGCGCCGCGGAAAAAATCAGCTAGCGCATCGCCGCCTACGGCAACGCCGAGGTGTTCGCGCAGTGCGGCAAGAATTTTTGCCGCGATATCGGGAGCGGCTTCACCAAAAGCCAGCCACTCACTGCGCCGCTCCAGCGCCCGCCGAATCAGCCGCCGCGTCGAATCCAGCCCGACCTCGCCCAGCAGCCGGACAAAGCCCTGCGTGACTTCACTTTCTGGCTCTTTCTGCAGACCCGCCGCGAACGACTGCCAGAGTTCGTCGAACAGCCGCGAGTCGGATTCGACCAGCATCGCCCCGGCCAGATTGGCCGACAGCGGCGCGGCATCGACGAGCTGCAGGAACCAGCCGTGAAAGGTATTGACCGCCAACCCCGGCTGCGCCGCCAGCACCCTTTCGTACAGGCCGCGCGCCGTGCGCAAGGCTGCCTCGTCCGCCGATACCCCGCGCTCGGCGAGAAAGTCGACGAGCTGCGCCTCGCTGCCGGTGGCCAGCAGATGCAGCCAGTCCACCACGCGCTCCTCGATCTCGCGCGCCGCCTTGCGCGTAAAGGTGATGGCCAGAATCTCGCCGGGTGCGACGCCGGCCAGCAGCAGACGCACAATGCGCGACGCCAGCAGCCAGGTCTTGCCGCTGCCGGCGCAGGCCTCGACGACAACGCTGCGCGCCGGATCGAGCGCGCGGAGGATCAATGCGCGAGATGAATCAAGCATATGCATTCTGGGTTACCGGCAAGCAAGTACTCCATCATCTTGATTGGTGGGTCGTTGTCGGTTGTCAGCCACACCGATTGAGTCTTGGCTCGTGCGATCCTTACAGCCGGTAGGCGCTGACGATGCGCTGCATGTCGGCGGCCAGCCGGTCGAGTTCCTGTGCGGACTGGGCGCTGTTCCCGGCCGCGGCGCTGCTTTCTTCCGACATCTGGGCAATACGCTCGACCTGTGAAGCGATGTTGTTGGTGGCCGAGCCCTGTTCCCGGATGGCGGCAGTGATTTCTTCAACCATGCCGACGGCGCTACGGCTACCTTCACCGATCTGCTTGATTGAGGCATTGGCTTCCTGGGCGCGCTCGACACCCAGCGTGACCTTGCTGACCACGCCTTGCATGCTGCTTACCGCATTGCCGGCGCTGGTGCGCATGGTGTCGATCGTACTGGCGATTTCCTTGGTGGAGGCGGCGGTTCGTTCCGCCAGCTTGCGGACTTCATCGGCCACCACCGCAAACCCACGCCCCTGCTCACCGGCGCGTGCAGCCTCGATGGCGGCATTGAGTGCCAGCAGGTTGGTCTGGTCGGCCACATCCTTGATGACGGCGACGACTTTGGATATCTGCTGGCTGTGCAATTCCAGGCCGCGGATGAGTTCTGCCGCTTCATGCACGGTCACCGCGATGTCCTGAATGTCGCTCGCCGTCTGGCCGATGACTTTTTCGCCTGAACTGGCCAGCCGACCCGATTCGCTGGAAAGGCGGTTGGCTTCCTGTGCGCGGTCGGCCACGTGGTTGATGCTGACCGTCATTTCTTCCACCGTGGCGACCATGCCGGACGCCGCTTCGCTTTGCTGGTGCGATGCCGTAGCCACCTGGTTCGAGGTGGTGGCCATCTGGTTGGCGGCAGAGGCCACGGACTGCGCGCCGGCGGCAATTGATTTCAGATTGCCCTGCAATTTATCGAGCAAGCGGTTCAGCGCTGAAGTGGTCTGCCCGATTTCGTCCTGCTTGCTCACCGCTACGCGAACGGTGAAGTCCAGATCGCTCTCGACCTTGCTCACCATCGACTGGATCAGGTGCAGCGACGATTTGATATTGGTCAGCAGGAAGAAACCCAGCAAACCGATCGCGGCGACACCGGCCACAATGACGATCATTGACGTCGTCCGCCCCCTGGAACTGCCGGCAAATGCCGTTTCCGCCACCTCGGCGGCGCGTTTTTCGTTGAAGGCCATGTGGCTGTCCAGCGTACCCAGCGCACTCTCTCCGAGCGCCGAGGCTTGCTCCTCCAGAATTGCCTTGGCCTCGTCTTTCTTGAAAGAACGGGATTTCGGAAGAATCTGTTTGTCAACCAGGTCAAGAAAAGCCATCACAACTTTGGAGTCTGCTTCCAGCAGCTTTTTGTCCTCGTCGCCCGATACCCGGTTTTCGTAGTCCTTGAGTGACTGAAGAAGTCGCTTGGAGTTGTCCTCGACCCGTTTGTCAAAGGTAAGCAAAGCAAAAGCATCGGTATTGACCACATGCGCGTAGATACTGACGCGAAGCGTCAGGAGGTCTTTCTCGACCTTGCTCAGCTTCTCGATGCTCGCCAGGCTCTCGTCATTGATCGACCTGATGCTTTCGGTTCCCTTGTTCGCAACCGTCAGTCCAACGAACCCGACCAGCAACAGGGCCAGGACTGACACACCAATCATCAGCAGAATGCGATGAGCGATGGTGAAGTTCTTCATTGAAATCTTCTCCTGAGCAGTAAATCTGTGGGCATTCCGGACGATTGTCCGGAAATGAGTCTGTCAAACGGGGAAGCAGCCACTGATTCTTTCAGATAAGCGGCCTGATAGGCAAGCAAAACGGCCAACCTGGAAGATCCTGCCTTGTCGCCCGACGCATAAGGTCTTTTAGGCATGCCATCCGCAAATTGCCATGCTAGGCGCGTTGCAGACTGGTTTGCGCTGCCTTAGATCAATCATTTCCGTCTTGCCGGACCGAAGCCATCGCCAGGCAGTGCACGCGCTTGCCGATGGCGGCACTACACTCCTCCGGAACGCCCGTCAATAGTCAATCCTGGACAGGCATGCCGTGTAACCCGTATGGATATTGGCCAGCATGGCAAGCTATTCGCAGACCGCCATTTGACGGGCATTTCAGGCCTGTGCGACGCCCTTAACGGGACTCAAACTAAACATAGTCCCTGCGGCACAAACCGCTCATCTCGCACCACTGGCAGACGCTGTCGACACCGTGCGCCGGCAGTTCCGCCCCGGCGCGCAGTGCGCTGAAAGCCGCCTGCAGGCGTCGGCCCTGCGCTTCGGCCGCCGCCATCAATGCACCTTCTTCGTCGCCGGCGGTCACGGCGGCCGAATTAACAGCCACAACTCGCTCATCGTCGAGCGCGACATAAGCGGCTTGCGCGGCATCGCCGTGCAACAAGGCATAGGCCGGCAGTTGCACGTCGTCCTGCAGCCGGTCGCGGATGGCTTTGGCGGTCTGCGTCTTGTAGTCGAACAGCGAAGCGCCGCCTTCAGCGCCTTGCATGCTGTCGATACGGTCAATGCGCCCGTAAAGTTCAACGCTGGCCCCGTCGTCCAGCGGCAACACGCGGCTGACCCGCGTCTCAGCCTGCGCCCAGCGCCAGCCCAGCGCCTCCTGCTCGCGCTGCCAGTCAAGGTAGGCCGCCAGCCGCTTTCCCCAGCGCAGGCGCCAGCCGGTCGCCAGAAAATTGTCCTCGACGGCCGCCGCGAAGACTTCGGCCACGCACTCCTGCAAGGCAGACTGCGCCGTGTCCTCAGCAAGATCGGACACTACCGGGTACCGCTCGTGAAAGCGCTCCAGCACGCGGTGCACCAGCGCGCCGTAGTCGCTCTTGGCCATCTCCTCGCTGACTTCGTCCATCTCGCCGAGACCGAGCACGTGGCGGGCAAAGAAGCGGTACGGGCAGGCGACGAGGCTGGCATAGCCGCTCACCGAGACGCGGCGTGGAATCAGCGCCTCCGCTGCCACGGGGGCGGCCATTTCGGTGGCACCCGGTGCGGTAGCGGCTTCGGGCACGGCTTCACTGCGCGCCGGCAAGGGCGGCCGCTGCAGGTCGTCCTGCCAGGCCAGTTGATGCAGGGTCGACAGCAGCGCCAGTTCCGGCGCCAGCAGGTTGGCTTCGCCGTCCTGCACCGACTGCCAGGTGACGGTCACGCGCGGCACGGTGGCCAGCAGCAATTCGAGGTCACGGCGCAGCTCGCGCTCGCCGTCCTCGCGCGTGCGCAGGCCAAGTTCGCGGCGCACCGACTGGTTGAAGAACTCGCCATTAGCCGCTGGCGCCAGTTGGCGCGCGTCGCCGCCGATCAGCAAGGCGGCCTCGAAGCGGCGCAGGCAAACAGCGTTGAGCGGCGTGAGAACAATCGGGCTGCTGATGCTGCCGTCGCGGAAGGTGGCCGCTTCCAGTTCGCGGTTGAGCCAGTCGCGCCAGGCGGCAAAGGAGAACAGCGCCGCGCTTTCCTCGAGTTCGTTACGGCGCGCTTCGAGCAGGTCGAGCAGTGCCTTGCCCGCCGCGTCCTGCTGCAAGGGGTCGAGCGCGCCCAGCACTTCAAGCGCTTTGTGCAGACGGTTGATCCAGCGCGCCAGCGGCGCCGGTTTCGAACGCAGCAAGGTGGTCGCAGCCTCGATCCGGTCGATCAGCACCAGCCCGAGGGATTTTGATCCGTCATCGTCCGCTTCGCGCAGGCAGCGCCGGATGCGCGGCATGCCGGACTTGACCGACGCCGCGCGCACCGCCGCTTCGAGCGCAAAGACCGCCGCCTTGCGTTGGTTCTCGTCGCAATCGGAAAAGACGTAAGGCGACTTGCACAGATCGAGCAGGTCGCGGTAGTAGGCGTTGCCGGCGGCGGTTTCGATCAGCGCATCAACCGCCGCCGCGGCGCGGGAAGTCGAGAGTTTCCAGCCGGTTTCGTCGCTGACCAGCACGCCCTCGCGTTCGAGCAGCGCACGCACGCGCCGCGCCGTCAGGCGATCCTGCGTGAGCAGCACGATGCGGCGCAATCCGGCAGCCAGCCACTCACCGATCTGCGCCACGGCGGCCTGCGCTTCCTGTTCACGACCGCTAGCCGGAACCAATTGCAATCGTCCGGTCAGCGGGCTTTGCGACTGCTGTTTCGCCAGTTCGATGGCGCGCTCGAACAACGGGTCGGAAGGTGATTCTGGCCACGCCGCCGCCAGCGTGGCCATCAGCGGTGAAGTCGCCGCGCTGCGCGGAGCCGGATGATACACCGTCACCGGCTGCTTTTCACCGTTACGCCGCAGGAAATCGCGCTCGGCCGGATCGAGCGATTCCGCCGGCACGGCA
>JANNNT010000692.1:0-6772 GCA_031398685.1 Rhodocyclaceae bacterium
GGCTGGGGCAAGAGCGAGATTCGTGCGCCGGACGGTTCGCCGACCTACAACTTGTTTGGCGTCAAGGTCGGGCGTAGCTGGCAAGGGCCGTCGGTCGAAGTTCAAACCACCGAATACGTGAACGGCGTCGCGCAGTCGTCCAGCGAAAAATTCCGGGTTTACGGTTCATATGCCGAGTCTTTCCGCGATTACGCGAATCTTCTTCGCAACAATTCCCGCTTTTCTTCGGTGCTCGGGCAGCAGGATGGCACGCAGTTTGCCCGTTCGCTTCAACAGTCGGGATATGCCACCGACCCCATGTATGCCGACAAGCTCAGCCGCATTATTAACGGCACGACATTGCGGCAGGCCTTGGCCGGCTAGCAAATAGCCCTCAATTTTTCGGCAAATTAGCCGTTAGCACCATGAAATAGGAGTCCTCTCCATGGCAACAGGAATCATCGGTACGGGCATTTCAGGCATCCAGGCTGCACAGCTGGGCTTGCTGACGGCTGAGCATAATATTACCAACGCCAATACGCCGGGGTTTCACCGTCAGCGTACGGTACAGGCTAGCAATACCGCAATGTCGACGGGTTCGGGTTTCGTTGGTCAGGGCGTCCACGTGTCGACCATCGAACGCATGTATGACAAGTTCCTGTCCGGTCAGGTCAGTAGCGCACAGACGGCCAGCAGTGAGCTTGACGCGTACTACACCCAGATCAAGCAGATTGATAACATGCTGGCCGACCCGAATGCCGGTGTCTCACCCGCTTTGCAGGCGTTCTTCACCGGAATTCAGCAGGTTTCGGCCAATCCGTCACAACTTCCGGCGCGTCAGGCCATGATCTCTTCGGCTCAGGCACTGGTTGCGCGGTATCAGGGTCTGGAAGATCGAATCAGCCAGATGTACGACGGCGTGAATAGCCAGTTGACGACCTCGGTTGCTACGATCAATTCGTACTCCCAACAGATCGCAAGTCTCAACGGCAGTATCTTGACAGCGCAGTCGTCCAACAATCAGCCCGCCAATGACTTGCTTGACCAGCGCGATCAACTGGTTCTCGATCTAAACAAACTCATCAAAGTAACGACCACAACCAATACGGACGGCACGTTTAACGTCTATATCGGCAACGGACAGCAATTGGTCACCGGTTCGCAGGTGATGACCATGACCGCGCTGCCTTCGGCGGCAGATCCGTCACGTTTTGCTGTTGGCCTCAAAACCACGGGCGGCACCCAAGAACTGCCGGAATCCTTGATTACTGGGGGTAGTCTCGGCGGATTGCTGAGTTTCAGAAGTGGCTCACTGGATCGCGTCGCCAACGATCTTGGCCGCAATGCCGCTTCGCTGGCACTGACGTTCAACGCGCAGAACGCGCTCGGGCAGGATTTGCTGGGAAACATCGCTGAAGACTCGGGTTTTGAGGATTTTTTCAATGTGCCAACGCCCACGGTTGTCGCCAGCACGTCAAATGCGGCCGGCGATCCGACAGTTACTGCGGCTTACACCTCGCCACCTCCTTTCAGCGGGAATTTCTACACGGATTTAACCAACAGCGATTATCGTCTGAATTATGACGGGGCTAATCTGACGCTGACTCGCCTGACCGACAACAAGCTGTGGACCGGCGTAGACCTCGCTGCGATCAATGCTGCGCTGTTGGCCGATCCCCAAGGGTTTGCGCTGGCTGAAACAAGCGCTGTCTATACGGTTGGCGCCAGCTACCTGATCCAGCCGACGCGCGACGCGGCGCGCGACATTTCGGTGAATGCAGTGGTTGCCGCGGATCCACGTCTGATTGCTGCCGCGGCACCGGTTCGTACGCAGGCGGCCAGCACCAATACCGGTGGGGCAGTCATCACCGCCGGCAGCGTTGCACCGGGGTATACCGCAGCAGTTGGGCTTCCTGCTACTTTTACCTATTCCCCAGTGCTGCCTGCGGCCGTACCGCCTCTGAATATGAGTTCGAGCGTCCCGGTTACTGTCACCCACGGCGGCGGTGCTCCGGTCGCCTATGCAGCGGGAGCGAGCTGGAATTACGTTTCTGGCGACACAATCACTTTCAACAACGGAATCAGCTTTGAAATCAGCGGTTCGCCCAATACTGGCGATAAATTTACTGCCATGCAGAATAGCAGTGCTGTTTCCGACGGGCGTAATGCGTTGGCGCTGGGGCAGCTGCAGACACAGAACACCATGTCGGGCAAGACTGCCAGCTATCAGTCGGCTTATGCCCAGCTGGTCAGCGAGGCCGGCAACAAATCACGTGAAATAGCGGTTAAGAGTCAAGCGCAGAGCGCTTTGCTGAAGCAATCCACGGATGCGCGCGATTCACTTTCGGGTGTCAATCTCGATGAGGAAGCGGCGAACCTGATGCGTTATCAACAGGCCTATCAGGCGTCCGCAAAAATGATGGATATCGGCAACAAGTTGTTTGACTCCTTGCTGTCGATCATGTCCTAAGGGGAATTCCATGCGTATCAGTACGAGCCAGATTTACAACAACGGCGCGCTCGGCATCCAGCGCAATCAGAGCGAGTTGTACAAGCTGCAAAACCAGATATCGACCGGTCGCCGTGTTGTCACGCCGGAAGACGACCCTGTCGCCGCAGCGCAAGCGTTGATTGTCACCCAGTCCAGGGACGTAAATGAGCAACACATCGATAATCAGGGAAACGCCAGCAGCCAGTTAGGGCTGGTCGACAGCCAGTTGAATTCATTGACCGATTTGCTGCATAACGTCAGAGATCGGGTTATTCAGGCCGGCAATACCGGCACGCTTTCTAACGCTGATCGACAGGGAATTGCCACCGAACTGGAGTCACGCTTGAGTGAAATGCTGGGTATTGCCAACAGCCAGAATGGTGCCGGCGATTACCTGTTTTCCGGATACCAGGGAGCGGCGCTACCTTTTGCGCTTGACGGAACCACCGGGGCTTTTGCCTATGCCGGAGATGATGGCGAGCGCCTGTTGCAAGTGTCTTCATCACGGCAGATGGCTGTCAACGTGGCTGGCAGCGATGTGTTCATGGATGCCAGGGGAGGGAACGGTACCTTTGTAACAGCATCGGGTGTTGATGTTGGCGGAGTCGTTGGTGCCATCAATCAGGGAACCGGGACCATCGACACGGGTTCTGTTCTGAATCCGCAACAATGGCAACAAGCGGTGAATGATCCGCTCGCTGGACAGCCGCTTGAGATTCGCTTCTCAGTTGCCGCCGGCGTTACGACCTATGGGGTTTACGATCCTGTATCGAATACTACGACCGGGCCACTTCCTTTTACGCCTGGGCAGGTGATTCCGTTACTGACGTCGGCCGGAGTGGATTTCGGTTCTCAAGTTGTCGTGAATGGGCAGCCCGCAAATGGCGACACGTTCACGATCAAGCCGAGTTCCAGCCAGAGCCTGTTCCAGACCATGCAAAGCCTGATCGGAATCCTGCGCACGCCGCTTGGATCAACAAGCTATACATCGACCGAATACACCAATGCGCTGGGTGCACAGCTGACTAATCTTGATCAGGCGTCTGCCAATGTGAGTCGCGTTCAGGCGTCGGTGGGGGCGCGCATGAATGAACTGGATTCGCTGGGGAATTCGTCCAGCGATCTGGATATACAGTATCAGACAAGCTTGTCCACGCTCCAGGATCTGGATTACGTCAAGGCACTCACGGACTTCACGATGCAACAGACCAATCTGGAAGCAGCACAGAAGTCGTTTGTGCAGATCAGCGGTTTGAGTTTGTTCAACTATCTGTGAGAAACATCGTGCGTATCTGGCCGTTGGTCGTGCTTTCACTGTCGATCGCCGCCTGTGGAACAACCGGTTCGGTGAATCCCGCGACGGGAGAAATTCGTTCGCAACCAGCCGTTGCATTGCCCCAGAATACCCGCGTGAGTGCTGAAACCATTGGCGTTGCAGGCGCGCTAGCCGTCTTCGGCTATCCCGGAAACGCCATTGGTTTGCCGGCGGACATATTCAGCTCAGCCAATACCGCATTGCTCTATATCATTTACGATCCCCTGGCACCGAACTGGAGTATTGAGGAAAGGGCGCTCAACGAAGATACTTTCTACCTTTTCTTGCGTGCCAAGAGTTTTCGCGTCGGAGGCGACGGTGAGGCCATGCAGGTCGTGAAGCGACGCGCCCTGCAGTTGCAGCGGGAAAAGGGGTTCGCCGGCTATCGAATCCTGGATTACTCGGAAGGAATCGAATCGAGTACCCCGCTGACACGCCGTTTTTCCGAAGGCACCATCCAGCTTGTAAAAACACTGGGTCCTAACGGGCGCTAGCGAGAAGCGCTAGCGGGCGACAAAGAAGCCCAGCATGGACTGTAGCCCGTAGTCGAAGAGTCGTTGAAGCGGCGCACCCAGGTGCGACATGCTGACAAAGAGTGCGACAAATCCAAGTACGATGGTTATGGGAAAACCGATGGCCAGCAGATTGAGCTGCGGTGCCACGCGCCCGAGCACGCCCAGGGCGATGTAGGTGATCAGCAGCGCGACAACGATCGGTAGCGCCAATAAAACCCCAGAAGAAAAAATGACCCCTCCGGCGTTGGCCATGTTCAGCCAGCTACCGTTAGCGATAGATTCGGCCCCTATGGGAAGAGCGGTAAAGCTCTGCGCCAGCGTGGCGATTACCATGAGGTGTCCGTTGATGGCCATGAACACCAGCAAGGCGATCATGCCAAGAAATTCTGAGATCACGACAGTCTGTGAAGCGCTCTGCGGGTCGTAAGCCGTAGCGAAGCCTAGCCCCATCTGGTTGCTGATCATGTTGCCGGCCATGTCAATAGCGGTAAACACCAGACGCAGGGAAAAGCCCATGGCAAAACCAATGATCATTTGCTGGGCCAGGATGAGAAGACCCAGTCCGGAGGCCGGTTCGATGGCGGAGATTTTTGGCAGTGCGGGCGTGATGGCGACGGCGATGGCAAGCCCAAGAAGAAGTTTGACGCGCACGGGCAGTGCGGGGTTGTTGAATGGCGGAGCCGCAACAAGAAGCGCCAGGATGCGCGCCAGCGGGAAAAAAAAGGCGACAATCCAGGCGTTGAGCTCGGCAGAAGTCAGGGTGATCATGAGGCGTTCAGCCGATGATCTGGGGAATGCTCTCGAACAGCCGCCGGATGTAGTCGACCATCATTTGCAACATCCATGGGCCGGCCAGGATAAGCACAAGGAACATCCCCAGAAGCTTCGGAATGAACGAGAGCGTTTGCTCGTTGATCTGCGTTGCGGCCTGAAAGATGCTGATGATCAGACCGATGACAAGTGCGGCCAGCAGCAGCGGTCCGGCGAGGATCAACGTCATCTCGATGGCCTGGCGGCCAATGTTCATGACCAGTTCTGGGGTCATGTCGAGAAACTCATGACCAGCGAACCCAACAGCAGGTGCCAGCCATCGACCAGGACAAAAAGCATCAGCTTGAAGGGTAAAGCCACCTGTACTGGTGACATCATCATCATGCCCATCGACATCAGCACGCTGGCGACCACCATGTCGATGATCAGAAAAGGAATGAAGATGATGAACCCGATCTGGAAGGCGGTTTTCAATTCGCTGGTGACAAAGGCCGGAATCAGTACGCGCATCGGAACATCGTTCGCTGACTCAAGTTTGGGCGTGTTGGCTAGGCGCGCAAAGAGGCCAATGTCGGCCTCGCGCGTTTGTTTCAGCATGAAGCTGCGCAGGGGCACTGCACTGCGATCGACCGCTTGAAGAAAAGTGATCCGGTTCTCTGAGAGAGGTAGGTAGGCATCCGCGTAAATTTTGTCCAGTACCGGTGACATGATGAACAACGTCAGGAACAGCGAGAGGCCGATCAGTACCTGATTGGGCGGCGAGGTTTGTGTGCCTAGCGCATGTCGCAACAGCGCCAGCACGATGATGATGCGGGTAAAGCTGGTCATCATCAGCAGCGCGGCCGGAATGAAGGTCAGCGCCGTGAGCATGATCAGCGTCTGAATGGACAGCGTGAAGGTCTGGCTGCCACCGGCTCCCGGCGTGCTGGTCAGTGCCGGCAGTCCGCCGGCCGCCTGTGCCCAGGCCGCAAGTGGCGAGAGCAGGAGGAGAAAAGCGAGTGCTGTGGTCCAGCGGGCGAGCTTACTTTTTTTCATTTCTATGCTCGATCATGTGCTTTAGCCACTGGCCAAAAGGCTTTTCGTCGCTACTGGTAGCGGGAAGCTCGCCCTTGGGTAGGGTATGCAGCGCTTTGATCTGCCCTGGAACGATGCCCACGACAATCCAGGTGTCGCCTACTTCGATAAGGATGATGCGTTCTCGTGTACTGATCATCAACCCGCCAACAACGCGCAAGGGGCCGGTATTGCCGAAACTTCTTCCGCCATTGAGCTTGCGTAAAAAATAGGCGCCAAAAAACAGAAGGCCGATGATCAGCGTCAGGCCAAGCAGCATTTGTAGAATGGCCGCACCGGAGACGCCTGGTGCCTCGATCGTTGCCGCTTGTGCAAACGAGTACGCAGGGAACGAAGCGAGCACCAAGCCGCAGGCATCGCTGGCGCGTAGGGAAGAAAATCTGGAGTGTTGAATCAAGTCAGTCGGCCATTGTTCGTTCTGGCCGCTATCTTAAAGCATGCGAGCGTAAGGTGAAACCTCGGGTGCTGATCAATATCGCATTGAGACTAACGACGCTGTAGAAAAAGTATCTTCATACCCGCATCGTGCCGTGAACCGAATGGAATATCAATGATCTAAGGGTTATTGGATTCGGAGGTGTTGCATGGCACGTTACAAGACGATTGACCTGAGTCCCCGGTTTCTTG
>JANNNT010000708.1:0-27044 GCA_031398685.1 Rhodocyclaceae bacterium
CAGGCTTCCGCCGAGGGCGAGCAGCATGCTGATGATGATGGCAAGCCAGAGTTGGCGATACATGGACATGGTCAGTTTCCTCAGTCAAACACTTCTATTCATAGCCTTCGGCACGAATGCGCCGCAGCACGTCTTCCCAGCGTGAGAGGCGGCTGATGCCGCCGGCCGAGGCTTTGTCCTTGCCGGAAACCCCGGCGAATATCGCTTCACTGTTGAAGCTGAATACCGGTTGCAGATCCGGGCGCTTCGAGGCGGGGCGGATGGTTGGGTCCAGATTGTCCAGAATCTGCGGTTCGGCATTCGGTGTTGCGTAATAGGCGAGCACCATATGCGCCTGCTGCTGCGGACCGTTTGGCGTGTCGAGCCGGGCCTTGACATAAATCAGGCGTAACTTGCTGTCCGGGATGCCGGCCATGCGCAACGAGACATATTTGATGATGGCAAAGTCTTCGCAATCGCCGCTGCCTTGCCCGATCGTTTCCAGCGGCGTCGCCCAATAGTCACTTAGCTGCCAGACACTGATGTCAATATCAAAAACAATGCTCCGGTTGACGAAGTCGTTGATGCGTTTGAGTTTGACTTCATCACCCTGCGATTTCGCCGAGTTGACGGTTTGCAGCCAGTCCTTGAGCAAAACCGCTCGCGCCGGGCCAAAGCGGGCGATCAGCTGTTGCTGCAATACGGCCGGGTCGAGTGCAGCGACCGCACAAAACGCGGAAAAAACCAGCAGCAGCGCCACAATGAGATGACGAAAGAATGCCTCAGGCGAATTGTGCTGGCTGGGCATCGATGGGTTTTCTGGGCGCATCAGCAGGGGCTGGACGTGAGATTTCCGAATGTAAACAAATGGGAATGCGTGAAAGAATGCTCAGCGAATTTGGCCCGATTCCGTATAATTCGCCCACTTTTGATAATTTGCCCGAGTATATTGCTCGCGGGGGAAAAGATGCAAAACTTTGCTTATGCACGGGTTGTGCTGCTTTTGGCGCTGCTGTTTTCGACGCCGGTTGGCGCTCAGCTCGCATTACCCTTTACATTGAAAGAAGCCGCGCAGGCCGCGGTGCTCAAGAACCCGGAAGTCCAGGCACGCTGGCATGCATTCCGCGAGGCCTCGGAAGAAATCGGTGTGGCGCACGGCGGTTTTTTGCCCAAAGTCGATCTATCTGCGGGCGTCGGACGTCAAAAGACCGAGCAAGAGCGTGTCGGGACGGATGTTTCCTACAGCGGCAATGAAACCACGCTAAGCCTTAGACAGATGTTGTTTGACGGCTTTGCCACCTCCAACGAGGTCAAACGGCTGGGCAAGGCCAAACTGGTCCGTTACTTCGAGTTGCTCGATGCCTCGGAAAACACTGCCCTTGAAGCCGGGCGCGCCTATCTTGACGTGCTTCGTTTCCGTTTCCAGGTGATTCTCGCTGAAGAGAACTACATCCAGCATCAGGCCGCCCATGACCAGCTCAGAAAGCGGGCCGAATCCGGTGTTGGCAAACGGGTGGACGTCGATCAGGCCTCAAGTCGACTGGCCTTGGCCGACGTTAACCTGACCACGGCCTACGCCAATCTGCATGACGTAACGGCGCGTTACGTGCGTATTGTCGGTGAGCAGCCGGTCAAGGAGATGCTTGCTCCCGAGCAACTGGCCAAAGCACTTCCCGGCACCATTGATGCGGCCCTGTCTGAAGCCTTGCAGCACAATCCGGCCTTGCGCGCCACCGTCGAAAACATCGAAGCCTCGCAATACGATCTGGATGCGCGCCGCTCGGCCTTCATGCCCAAGCTTGATCTGGTGGCACGCCGCGACGACTTCAGGAACTACCAGGATGGCGGCTCGCGTAATGACAGTCGGGTTGAGTTGCGACTTAATTTCAACCTCTTCAACGGCGGCACCGATACGGCGCGCAACCGCCAGTATCGCGAACGCAAGAATATGGCTCTCGATCAGCGCGAAAAGGCCTGTCGCGACATGCGTCAGACCGTGTCGATTGCCTTCAATGAGACCTTGCGCCTGACCGATCAGATTTCCTATATTGCAACGCAAGTCACGCTGGTCGAGAAAACGCGCGCGGCGTATCGTGACCAGTTCAACATTGGTCAGCGCACCCTGCTCGATTTGCTCAACACCCAGAACGAGTATTTCGACGCACGCCGCTCGCAGGTCAATGCCGACGCGGATCTGGCGATCGCCTACCTGCGCAGCTACTCCGGCATGGGGCGGCTGCTTGAAACCCTCGGCCTGAAACGGGTCGATGCCGACCACTCCCCGGATGAAAACGACCTGACGCCGATTGATCTCGCGCAGTTGTGCCCGGCAACCACACCGCTGGACACCACGCTGGATCGTGAAGCGCTTAAGCGCAAGGTAAAGGAGATGCTCGAAAGTCAGTCCAGTGGTTTTATGGGCGCCCGTCCGCAGGCGGTCGAAAAGATGGCCACTATCGCCCCGTCGGGCAACGTGGAGTCCGAGATTCCTGCACGTACTACCGCCTGGCGTGCCGTGTGGGCGTCACGTGACGTCAAGAGCTATCTCGGCTTCTACGCGCCGGACTTCAAGCCGGAAGGCGGATTGAGCCGCGACGACTGGGCGCGCCAGCGCGAGCAGCGCCTTGCCAAGGCCAACGGCATCCGTATCGAAATCCAGGATCTGGTCGTACGCAGTTCCCGTCCTGACACGGCAATCGCCACCTTCCGGCAGATTTACACGACCGATACCTATAGCGATGCAACGGAAAAGACACTTGAATGGCGCCGGGAAAGCGGCCAGTGGCTGATTGTCCGGGAACGCAGCCGTACGGTCGCGACGGTGCAGTGAACAAACAGTATCGCCGAGCGCAACACCTCGGTTTTTACCACGGCGGACACCGCGATCACGGCGAAAAACACGCATAGCATTTCGTTTTTCGCGGTGGCCGCTGTGTATGCCGTGGTTATTTGAGTTCTCGGTGCTGAGCATTGTCCCTGCTGCTGCTAGAATCGTCGCTTTCCAAGCAGACGACGAGTGGCTATGCACCCGGATTACCTCGAAAAGATTCTCAACGCTCAGGTCTACGACGTTGCCATCGAGACGCCACTCGATGCCGCGCCCAATCTTTCGGCGCGCATCGGCAACACGATCCTGTTCAAGCGCGAGGACATGCAGCCGGTGTTTTCCTTCAAGCTGCGCGGGGCGTACAACAAAATTGCCCAGCTATCGCCGGAGCGTTTGAAACGCGGCGTCATCTGCGCCTCGGCCGGCAATCATGCTCAGGGGGTGGCCTTGTCTGCGGCAAAGGTCGGCTGCCGGGCGGTTATCGTGATGCCGATCACCACCCCGGCGATCAAGATCCAGGCCGTGCGCAACCGGGGCGGCGAGGTGGTTCTGGCCGGCGATTCCTACGACGAAGCCTACGCGCACGCGCTGGAACTGGAAAAAATAGAGAAACTCACCTTCGTTCATCCCTTTGACGATCCCGAAGTCATCGCCGGCCAGGGGACGATCGGCATGGAAATCCTGCGCCAGCACCCGAAACCGATTCATGCGGTGTTTTGCTGTGTCGGCGGCGGCGGCCTGATTTCCGGCGTGGCGGCGTACATCAAGCGTTTGCGGCCGGAAACAAAAATCATCGGGGTCGAGGCCGTCGATGCCGACGCCATGACGCAGTCACTGCAGGCCGGAAAACGAATCCGTCTGAAACAGGTTGGCCTGTTTGCCGACGGTGCCGCCGTGAAATACGTTGGCGAGGAGACCTTTC
Organism: Rhodocyclaceae bacterium; assembly: GCA_031398685.1. Taxonomy (GTDB): domain Bacteria; phylum Pseudomonadota; class Gammaproteobacteria; order Burkholderiales; family Rhodocyclaceae; genus Propionivibrio. Next base: position 3,729 of record JANNNT010000708.1, read on the forward strand.
GTCTGTGCCAGCAGTATGTCGATGAAATGGTACTGGTCGACACCGATGCCATCTGTGCAGCAATCAAAGACGTGTTCGAAGACACGCGCGCCGTCCTCGAACCGGCCGGTGCGCTGGCGGTGGCGGGAGCCAAGGCTTATGCCGCGCAGCACAAGCTGAAGGACAAGACGCTGGTGGCCATTGCTTCCGGTGCCAACATGAACTTTGATCGCCTGCGTTTTGTTGCCGAACGTGCCGAGGTAGGCGAGCAGCGCGAGGCGGTTCTGGCCGTGACCCTGCCCGAAAAACCAGGCAGCTATAAACAGTTCCTCTCGCTGATCGGCGCACGCAACATTACGGAATTCAATTACCGCTTCAACCATCAGGAAGAGGCGCATGTCTTCGTCGGCATTCAGGTCAGTTCGCGTTCCGAGTCACTGAAACTCGTCGATCAACTGCGCAAGCACGGCTACGCCACACTCGATCTGACCGACGACGAAATGGCCAAGCTGCACATCCGTCATCTGGTCGGCGGCCACTCGCCGCAGGTGGACCACGAGATCGTCTATCGCTTCGAGTTTCCCGAGCGTCCCGGCGCGCTGATGAACTTCCTCAGCCAGATGAGCGCCGGCTGGAACATCAGCCTGTTCCATTACCGCAACCACGGTGCCGACTACGGGCGCGTGCTGGTTGGCATGCAGGTTCCTCCGGACGAGATGAAGCAGTTCAAGGATTTCCTGAAGCGACTGGGTTACGCGCACTGGAACGAGACTGACAACCCGGCCTACAAACTCTTTCTCGCTTGATCGAACAATTAGGGGGCATCAATTGAAAATAGCCAACAACGTAACTGACCTGATCGGCAATACGCCGTTGGTCAGGCTCAATCGCCTGACCAACGGCATCAACGGAACCGTGGCCGTCAAGCTCGAGTTCTTCAATCCGGCGCACAGCGTCAAGGATCGCATTGCCGCGGCCATGATCGATGCGGCCCAGGCGGCGGGCAAGGTTGCCGCTGATACGGTCGTTCTGGAGCCGACCTCGGGCAATACCGGCATTGGCCTGGCCATGGTCTGCGCGGCGCGCGGCATCAAATGCTGCTTCGTCATGCCGGAAACGATGAGCCGCGAGCGTCGCCTGCTGCTCAGGGCTTACGGTGCCGAACTGGTACTCACGCCGGGGCCGGACGGCATGGACGGCGCCATCCGCCGGGCCGAGGAAATGGCGGCGGCGGATACCCGCTATTTCATTCCGCAGCAGTTCGAGAATCCAGCCAATCCGGCGATTCACCGTGCCACGACGGCCGAGGAAATCTGGCGCGACACCGAGGGCCAAGTGGATATTTTCGTTTCCGGCGTCGGCACGGGAGGCACCATCACCGGCGTCGGTGAACTGCTCAAGGAACGCAAGCCGGGCGTGCAGATCATCGCCGTCGAACCCGATGCCTCGCCGGTCCTTTCCGGCGGACAAAAAGGTCCACACCCGATCCAGGGAATCGGCGCCGGTTTTGTTCCGGCAGTGCTCAATGTCAAGGTTTTTGACGAAGTGGTGCGCGTCAAGGCCGACGATGCCTTCGCCATTGCGCGCCGCATGGCGACTGAAGAAGGTTTGCTGGCCGGCATTTCATCCGGCGCCGCGGTCTGGGCGGCCCTCCAGGTGGCCAGAAGGCCGGAAAATGCCGGCAAACTGACCGTGGTCATCATTCCCTCCTTTGGCGAGCGTTATCTGTCGACCGCGCTCTACGCGCATCTCGAAGTCTGAGTTGAAGGAGTTTTGGTTTATGCATGATTTTGATAACGTAATTGACCGCCGTAACGGCGATTCGCTCAAATGGAACAAATACGCCGGGCGCGACGTGCTGCCGCTGTGGGTGGCGGACATGGATTTTGTGGCGCCTCCGGCTGTCCTGGCGGCGCTTGAGACGCGGATCGCGCAGGGTTGTCTCGGATACTCGGTGCCCTGGCCGGCTCTGGTCGACACCGTGCTCGGCTATTTGCAGCGGGAATACGCCTGGCGCGTCGAGCCGGAATGGCTGGTCTGGTTGCCCGGCCTGGTGACGGGTATCAATGCGGCGTGTCGTGCGGTTGAAGGCGACGTGATGACGGCAACGCCGGTCTATCCGCCCTTCCTTTCCGCACCCGGGTTCGCCGGCAAGTCGCTGGCCGCGGTGCCGCTGCGTCTGGCGGGAACCCGCTGGGGATGGGATTTTGCCGCGATGGCAGCGGCGCTGACACCGGCGACTCGCCTCCTTCTACTGTGCCACCCGCACAACCCGGTCGGACGTGCTTGGGAGGCAAGCGAATTGGCCGAACTGGCCGCCTTCTGCAAAGGCCACGAGTTGACCATTTGCTCCGATGAAATTCATTGCGGCCTGATTCTCGATGAAGGCCGGCCACACACGCCCTTTGCGCTGGTCGAACCGGACATCGCGCCGCGCTGCATTACGCTCATGGCCCCATCAAAAACCTACAACATCCCCGGTCTGGGCTGTTCGTTCGCGGTGATTTCCGACGCGGCGCTGCGGCGCCGTTTTAGCGGGGTGATGCGCGGCATCGTGCCCGATGTAAATGTCCTCGGCCTGACGGCAGCGGAGGCCGCCTATCGCGACTGTGAAGACTGGCGCCTGGCGCTAATTGACGTCCTGCGGAAAAACCGGGATCGCGTCGAGTCGGCCATTGCGACCCTGCCCGGCTTGAACATGACGCATGTCGAGGCCACGTATCTGGCTTGGATTGACGCGCGCGGCCTGGGCGTGGCCGATCCGGTGGCGTTTTTTGAAGCCGCCGGCGTCGGCCTGTCCGGCGGCACTGCTTTTGGTTTCCCGGGTTGGGTACGGCTTAATTTCGGCTGTCCGACAGCAACGCTTGATTCTGCGCTGGAACGAATGATTTCGGCCTGTTCCACCTTGCCGTCATGACGTATGCTGAACCCATTTTGACCAATCGGTCACTTATTCTCATGCAATAGATCGAATGACTTCTTCGCACCGATCTCGTTTTCGCCCGTATTTCCGGCAAGCCATTCTGCTTGCCGTTGGCCTGCTTGGTTTGCTGTTTACGGCCTGGGTAACGAGAGAGATGTCGATCAGCGCGCAGGAACGGCTGGACCAGCGCTTCGAACTCGCCGCGCGCGAACGCGCCGATTTGATTGTCAACGCCTTTCAGCAGCCGCTTGAGCAATTGGCCATCCTGCAACGCCTGTTTCACAGCATCGGGAACGTCGACTGGCCGGTCTTCGAAAAATTCGTCGAGCCGATGGTGGGTTACGTCGGCGTGCGCGGTTTAGGCTGGGCACCCATGGTGCCTGCGGCCGACCGGCAAAATATCGAGCAGGTCGGGCAACAACTGTGGGGCAACGAGTTTGCCATCACCGAAATCGATGCCGGGGGCAGCTTCATTCCGGCGCTGTCGCGCGAGCGTTATTTTCCGTTGCTCTATAACGTGTCGGCTGAACCCAATCCGCAGCTGATTGGCGTGGACATGTATTCACGGGAAAATCGCCGCGTGCTGCTCGACCAGGCGATCGATGAAGGTTCTCCGACAGTCAGCGATATCGGCACGCCGTTGCTGCTTGCCGACAAGGGAAGCGATAAATTTGCGGTTCTCGTGATGCCGGTTTATCGCGGAACGGGGTTACCGCTGACGCGCGCGGGGCGGCATTCCGCCGCGCAGGGCGTATTGTTACTGGTGCTGGATATTGGCGAGCTGTTCGATGCCAGCAACGCTTCGGCACCGCAGTCCGGCTTGCGCGCCAGTCTGGTCGACCCGGTCGACCAGACGCTGGTGATTCATCGCTGGCGGCCGCAGGGCAGCGATGAATTTCAGGCGAACCCTGTCAAGTTCCTGAATTATAGAGAGAGTTTTGAACTGGCTAGCCGTCCATGGATGGTTCGAATCGAAGCTGACCCAGTCTGGCTGGCGGCCAATGTCTCGAACAATGTCGCCTATATTCCCGTTGTTGGCTTGCTTCTGACGTTGTTGCTGCTTATTGCTTTGCACCGGCTTTTGGGGCGCAGCGAACTTGCAGACTCGCTGGAGATTTCGCATGACGAGGATGTGGAACAGCGGCGAGTGGCCGAGGACTGGGCCAACAAACTCACCATGGCCGTCGAACAGAACCCGGCAGTGATTTACATCACCGACCTTGATGGCCGCATCGAGTACGTCAACGACATGTTCTCAGCGACGACGGGTTATTCGCGAGAGGAGGCGATTGGCCAGAACTCACGCATGCTGAGGACCAGCTCGACAGACGAATCCGTCTATACGACGTTGTGGGCGACGATCAAGGCCGGGCAAAGCTGGCGCGGAGATCTGCAGAGCAAGCGGCGCGACGGAACGCTGCACTGGGAGCGGGCTATGGTCTCGCCAATCAGGGCGCGTGATGGCACGATCACGAACTACGTGGTCATCAAGGAGAACATCAGCGAGTTGCGTGAGGTATTGACCCGGCTTCAGGACAGCGAAAACCGTTTTCGCGGAGCGATGTCGGTGATGCTCGAAGGACTGGTGATTCTGTCATCGGAGGGCGTCTTCATTTTTGCCAACCGGGCTGCCGAGGAAATTCTGGAGTGTAGCGTCGAGGGCTTGCAGGGTCGTACGCTACAAGACATCGGGCTGGAGCGAGTGCGCGAAGATGGCACCCGCCTCGCGCCGGAAAATTACCCGTCGACCATTTCATTGCGCGAGGGGCGCGAAGTGCGCAATTTCGTACTGGGTTACCGCTTCCCTGACGGTAATGTGCGCTGGGTGCTGATGAACACGTCGCCGCTACGCATTGGTCAGGAGCAGAACCCCGGGGTAGTGATCACCTTCTCGGACATCACCCAGCGACGCCGTGCCGAAGAACAATTGAAGCTGGCTTTTGAGGCCATCCGGTGCAGCGGGGAAGGCATTCTGGTGACCAATGCGGATCAACGCATTCTCTCGGTCAACCCCGCTTTTGAAGCGGTGACCGGCTTCAGTGCGGAAGAAGTCATCGGGAAAACGCCAGCGGCTTTTGCGTCAAATCGGCACGACGAACACTTTTTCGCGGCGATGTTCGAAATGCTCGAAAGCACGGGCCACTGGCAGGGGAAAGTCTGGAACAAGCGCAAGAATGGCCAGGTTTATCCGGAGTGGCTCGGCGTTTCGGCGGTGCAAGAGAGCGACGGCCGTCCGAAATACTACGTTTTTATTTTCTCGGACATGACCGAGCGCCAAGCCGCGCAAGAACACATCGAGTTCCTGGCGCATCACGATCCGCTGACGGGCTTGCCCAACCGCCTGCTCTTGCGTGACCGTGTAGAGCAGGCGCAAGCCCTGGCCAGCCGCCTGCAGAGTCGCGTGGCCTTGATGTACCTTGACCTTGACCATTTCAAAACAATCAACGACTCGCTTGGCCACCCGATCGGCGATACCCTGCTCAAGGAAGTGGTCGAGCGGCTGAAAGGCTGTGTGCGCGAGTCGGATACCATCAGCCGGCAGGGCGGCGATGAGTTCATCATCCTGCTTAACGACGTACGCGACAGTGAGGCCGTGTCGCGGGTGGCCGACAAGATTCAACAGTGCATGGGCGAGCACGTCGTGCTCGGCGAGCACCAGCTGATTACTTCGTTCTCGATTGGCATTGCGCTTTATCCCGATGACGGTCAGGACTTCGACAGCCTGCTCCAGAAAGCCGACACGGCGATGTACCACGCCAAAGAGGCGGGCCGCAACGGGCATCGCTTCTTTACCGAGCAGATGAACCTGCAGGTGGTCGAGCACATGACGCTGCAAACGCAGTTGCGGCGGGCGCTGGAAAACAAGGAATTCGTGTTGCATTACCAGCCGCAAATGGATCTGCATGAAAGCAGGATTATTGGGGTCGAGGCCTTGATCCGCTGGAACAGTCCGGATCAAGGCCTGGTATCGCCGGCCAAGTTCATTCGGGTGGCCGAGGATTCCGGGCTTATCGTACCGATCGGTGCCTGGGTTCTGAACGAGGCCTGTCGTCAGGCGCGGGCCTGGCAGGACGCCGGCATGCCACCCTTGGTTGTGGCCGTAAACCTCTCTGCCGTGCAGTTCAAGCGTCTGGATCTGGTGAATGCCGTGATCAACGCGCTGGTGCTCTCCGATCTAGATTCACATTGGCTTGAACTGGAACTGACCGAATCGATCCTGATCCAGGATGCCGAAGTAACGCTGGATTCGGTTCGTCGCCTGAAAGCGCTGGGGGTCAAACTGTCGGTGGATGATTTCGGTACCGGCTACTCAAGCCTGGCTTATCTCAAGCGTTTTGCAGTCGACAAGCTGAAGATCGATCAGTCCTTCGTGCGTGATCTGGTGAAGGATCCGGACGACGCCGCGATTGTTCGCGCCATCATCCAGATGGCGCACAGCCTGAAGCTCAAAACGATTGCGGAAGGCGTTGAAGACGAAGAAGTCGCCAACCTCCTGCGCCTTTTTCACTGCGATGAAATTCAGGGCTACTGGTTCGCGCGACCGATGCCGGCAGATCAACTCGAAGCCTTCGTGCGCGCCCACAACGCATCGGCAAAGCTTCAACAGTCCCTCGCGCAGAAAATCTGCGCTCCGACCTAGACCGACCCTCAGGACCACGGCGGCGAGTGTAGGAGGAGCCCAGTTCCACTGGGCGATTGCCGCTGATTTTCGGCTTACGCTCTGTAGAAAACACCCGCTTCGCTCACCATCGCATCGAGCCGGATATCATGCGCGTGCGGACGGATTGAATCGACGCGCGACAGTTCAAAGCCGACACCGATACTCAGCGGCGCGGGTTTGAGCACGGCCAGCGTTCGGTCAAAGAAACCGCCGCCATAGCCGATCCGGTAGCCGGCGGCATCGAAGGCGTTAGCCGGGATAAGCAGCGCCTCCGGCAGCAAAAATTCGCCTTCGGCGGGTGCGGGAATGCCGTAACGGTCAGCAATGAGCTGGCTCTCCGGCGTCCACGCGCGGAAGGCGAGCGCAGCGTCGGCCGCGATAACCACCGGTAACAGCGCAGCAAAACCCGCGTTGCCGGACTCAATCCACGAGCGCATCAGCGGCCGCAGATCGGGCTCATTTTTTACTGGCCAGCAGAAACCGACCCGCATTCCCGCCAGTTGCGGGAAGCCGCTGCGCAGATGCGTACAGATCGTCGCAGACAGGCGTGCGCAATCCTCTGCCGACAGCGCCAGACGATCTTCGACGATCCGCTTGCGCAATGCGCGCCGATAGGAATTTCGTTGATCGGCGTCTTTGTCAGACATCGTTTCTGGCGTCAATCCGGCGCTCATGTGGTATGCTGAAAGTCAGTGTTTACGGGTATTCCAGCTTATCATGAAGTTCCGCCTTTCTGTTTTTCTCCTCGCATTTCCCTTGTTGTTGGCACAGGTTACGGCCGCTGCAGCGACCGCCGACGAGCAATTTCTTGCCGCACGCGATGCGGCTCGGGCTGGCGATCGTGTCAAGCTTGAATCCCTTGCGCCTGAATTGCAGGGCTACGAACTTGAATCCTACGTCGACTACTGGCGGCTTCAGCTTGATCTGAATACGGCCAACCCGGTGACGATCAGGGCTTTTCTGGCGCGTAACGAGAAGAGTTATATCGCCGAGAAACTGCGCGCGGACTGGCTGAAGCAACTGGGGAAAAAAAAGCAGTGGGCTGAGTTTGGTGTCGAGTATCCCTTACTGGTACAGCCGGATCAGGAATTGTCCTGCTATGACCTGGAGGGTCGCCGGCTACGGGGTGATGCGAGCATGCTCGATGACGCGATGCCACTCTGGCTGAACCTGATTGAACCTCCGGTCTCCTGTTATCCGGTGTTTGAGGCGCTGATTCTGGAAAAGCGTGTGCTGGCCGACGGGGTCTGGGCGCGCATCCGCCGCCAGTTTGAAGCAAACCGGTCGCCCGCCGCGCGCTACAGCATGAACTACCTGCCCGCCAGCCAGACGCCGGATGCCGGGACGGCATTGGCGGTCAGCGACAAGCCGCTACCGTGGCTGGTGAAGCTGACGACCCCCATCTCCAGCAGCCGAATGAATCGCGAACTGGCCGCACTGGCCATCAGCCGCATCGCACGAAATGATCCGCGCATGGCCGCTGAGCGACTCGGCAAGATCGAGAACCAGCTGCAGGCCAGTGAAAAGGGCTGGGCCTGGGGCCAGATCGGCTGGCAGGCAGCCCAACGGCACATGAGCGAAGCGCTCGGCTGGTATCGGAAAGCCGGTGATGCGCCACTGTCCGACGAAGTGGCGCAATGGAAAGTGCGTGCGGCCCTGCGCGCTCAGGACTGGGGATTGGTGCGCACAACCATTGAAAAGATGCCGCCCGCACTGGCCGAACAGCCCGCCTGGATCTACTGGCTGGGGCGCGCCTACCGCTCTGGCGGGCGCATCGAGGACGCCAATACGCTGTACGCGAAAATTGCCGGGCAGCCGAACTTCTACGGAAATCTGGCGGACGAGGAACTGGATCGGCCCATCACGACGCCACCCCGGGCCACTTCCCCCACGCGGGAAGAAAGTGCTCAGACCGCCGCCAATCCCGGTGTGCAACGTACGCTCGCCCTGTTCCGCGTCGATTTGCGTAGCGAGGGCGTCAGGGAGTGGAACTGGGCGCTGCGCGGCATGAGTGATCGTGAGCTGCTGGCGGCGTCGGATATTGCCCAGCGTGCCGGTATCTACGATCGTGCCATTGCCGCGGCTGACCGGACCAAGAACGAACACGACTATTCGCTGCGCTACCTGTCACCGTACAGCGATCAGGTGCGTCCGGCGGCAAAGAGTCAATCGCTGGACGACGCCTGGGTCTACGGCCTGATGCGTCAGGAGAGCCGCTTTGTGACCTCGGCCAAATCTACCGTGGGTGCCTCCGGCCTGATGCAGCTGATGCCGGCGACGGCCAAGTGGGTGGCGAAGAAGATCGGTCTCACGGGCTTTCATCAGGGGCAGGTGAACGACACGGAGACCAATGTGTTGCTCGGCACCACCTACATGCGACTGGTGATGGAGAGCCTCGACAATCATCCGGTACTGGCTTCTGCGGCCTACAACGCCGGTCCCGGTCGCGCCCGCAAATGGCGTGCCGATCAACCTCTGGAAGGGGCGGTCTATGCCGAAACCATCCCGTTCAGCGAAACACGCGACTACGTCAAGAAGGTGATGAGTAATTCGGTCTATTATTCAGCGCTGTTTGACGGCAAACCGCAATCGCTCAAAAACCGGCTTGGCATTATCGGGCCGCGCTTGAGTGTTGATCCACAGGCTGAAGAATTGCCGTAAAATTGCTCCTCCAACACTTATCACAACATCAGGGCGCTATGGAACTCAAGAAAGTACTGTTGATTGGCGGGAGTGGTTTTGTCGGCGGCTGGATTGCCAACCGGCTATCCGAGCGCGGCATCCGCGTCACGATCCCGTCACGCCATCGGGATAATGCCAAAGAGCCCATTCTGCTGCCCACGGTCTACGTGGTGAACGCCGATGTCAATGACCCGGCGCAACTCGCATCACTGATGCTGGGCGTTGATGCCGTCATCAATCTGGTCGGCATTCTGCACGACGGCAGTTCCAGCCAGCCTTTCGGCAAGCGTTTTGCGGCCGCTCACGTCGAGTTGCCCAAGAAAATTATGGCTGCCATGAAACAGACCGGCGTGCGCCGTCTGGTGCACATGAGCGCGCTCAAGGCGGCGGCCGATGCGCCCTCAGGCTATCTGCGCTCAAAGGCGGCGGGTGAAGCGGCAGTGCTCGCTGCGGCGAATGAGCTGGATGTCACCGTGTTCCGGCCTTCGGTCATTTTTGGCCCGGACGATTCTTTCCTGAACACCTTCGCGACCTTGCTTACGCTGTTCCCCGTCTTGCCGCTGGCCGGCGGCGCTGCACGCTTTCAGCCGGTTTATGTCGGCGACGTGGCCGATGCCTTTGCCGCGTGCCTGACGGATCGCGCTACCTTCGGCCAGACCTACGAATTATGCGGCCCGACCGCCTATTCCTTGCGCCAACTGGTGGAGTACACCGGCGAGCTTATCGGCAAACGCCGTCTGATAATCGAGTTGCCGGATACCCTGGCCTATCTGCAGGCGAGTTTGCTGGGGCTGCTGCCCAAGCCGCCGATGTCGCCGGATAACCTGCGTTCGATGCAGGTTGATAGCATTACCGAAGGTCGTCGCAACTACCCGGGCTGGGAACCGCGTTCACTGGAAGCGGTGGCGCCGGGTTACCTTACTGCCATCAATCTTAAGCGGCGTTTTGATGGTTATCGCTGTCGTGCCGGACGTTAATACAATATTTGGGAGATCTGAGTCATGTTGAAACTTGTCATCGGCGACCGTAACTACTCGTCCTGGAGCCTGCGAGCCTGGCTGGCCATCAAGCAGGCCGGACTGCCTTTCGAAGAGATCTTTATCCACCTTAGCGGCATCGGCGCGAAATCCGAGGTCTTCAAGTACTCGCCTTCGGGAAAAGTGCCTTGCCTGATCGACGGTGAAACCGTTGTCTGGGATTCGCTGGCCATCTGCGAGTACGTTGCCAAGAAATCACCGTCCCTGTGGCCGGCGCATCGCAAGGCGCGCGCCGAAGCACGTTCCATCAGCGCCGAGATGCATTCCGGTTTCAGTGCCTTGCGCAACAGCATGCCGATGGACATTCACGCCTCGAAGCCTTATGACGGGCGCAGCGCCGAAGTGGTGGCCGATATTGCCCGTATCGTGGCCATCTGGGAAAGCTGCCGCAGCCGTTTCGCCGAGGGCGGCCCCTTCCTGTTTGGCAGTTTCTCGATTGCCGACGCAATGTTTGCTCCCATCGCCTGGCGCTTCCTGACCTACGACGTGGAACTTCCCCCAACTTCCCGCGCGTGGGTTACGGCCATGACGGCGCTGCCAGCCATGCAGGAATGGCGCAGTGCGGCGTTGGCTGAAAAGGCCAGGTAGGCACTCGCCTCTCCTTCACCATGCAAATCTTCACGGTCGGCGGCGCTGTCCGCGATGAGTTGCTTGGTCTGCCGGTGCAGGATCGCGACTATGTCGTTGTCGGCGCTTCGCCGGAAGAAATGCTGGCGCGCGGCTTCAGACCGGTCGGCAAGGACTTCCCGGTGTTCCTGCACCCGAAAACCAACGAGGAATACGCCCTCGCCCGCACCGAGCGCAAGGCCGGCCATGGCTACACGGGTTTTTCCTTCCATGCCGCACCCGAGGTCGGCCTCGAAGAGGATCTGGCGCGACGCGACCTCACCATCAACGCCATCGCGCGCGCCGATGATGGTTCCCTGACCGACCCGTTTCACGGTATTGCTGATATCGAGGCGCGCATCTTGCGCCACGTCGGACCGGCTTTTGTTGAAGATCCGGTGCGTATTCTGCGTGTTGCCCGTTTTGCTGCGCGCTTCACCGCGTTCTCCGTCGCCCCCGAAACCATCGAGTTGATGCGTCAGATGGTGCACAGCGGCGAGGTCGATCATCTTGTGCCCGAGCGTGTCTGGCAGGAACTGGCCAAGGGATTGATGGAAGCCCGGCCGTCGCTCATGATCCAGATCTTGCGCGAGTGCGGCGCACTGGCGCGCCTGCTGCCCGAACTGGATCGCTTGTTTGGCGTGCCACAACGTGCCGATTACCATCCGGAAATCGATACCGGCGTGCATGTCATGATGGCGCTTGACTACTCGGCGCAACATGGATACGCCTTGCCCGTACGCTTTGCCGTGCTCCTTCATGATCTCGGCAAAGGGCTGACGCCAGTAACCGATTTGCCGCGCCATCCGGGGCACGAGGCGCGCAGTGTAAAGCTGGTCAACGAAGTGTGTGCACACCTCAAGACCCCGGCCGAGTGCCGCGATCTGGCGCTTCTGGTGGCCCGCTATCACGGCGATATTCGCCGCGGCCCCGAACTGCGCGCGGTAACCGTTGCCCGATTGCTGGAAAGCACCGACGCCCTGCGTCGCCCGCAACGCTTCGCGCAACTCCTTGAAGCGTGCGCCTGCGACTATCACGGTCGCCTGGGCTGGGAAGAAAAACCGATTCCCGAACCCGATCTTTTCCTGCGGGCTTTGGCAGCGGTACGCGCTGTCGATGCGGCGACGATTGCACGGAGTTGCAGCGATTCGTCACAAATTCCCGAACGCCTGCATGTTGCCCGTGTGGCGGCGATCAAAAAAGCGTTGGCACTACCGGACTGATCGCGGAAACTGGAAAAACCCGAACAATCAGGCGTAGGTATTGACGCCGTTGCCCACCTTCGGCGAGCTGCTCGGAGCCGGCTGGGGCAGCGCCTGAATCAGTTGCAATGCGCTCTGTGCCTGGATATCGAGCGCCTTTTTCAAGACGGCAATGGCAACCGCGTCACCGGTATTGGCCTGACTGAGCGCTGCTGATACGTTCCCGATGCTGTTGATATCCATCTTCGACTCCTTGTACACACCTTTTGTTAACGGCCGAATTCCCTGAAACTTGAACACCGCGTTCAGTCGATACACCAAGCGTTCAACCCTTTCCGGATTCGAGCGTTAAGGTGTTCACCATCCTTTCATTCGACTGGAGGACAATAGAATGGTGATCGTTATGGATATGAACTCCGGAAAAGCGCTTGATGAGGCGTGTAACCATTACAACGAGCTGTATAGCGATGAGGTCTTGTACGCGGCGTGGGTCGACGCCCCCCGGATTGAAGCCGGACTGGCTGAAGTCGATGTCTCGGCTCACGGCGCGTCGACGCGAGTGAACGTCCAGAATTTCATGACTCGCCTCTCTGCCTGCCAGGAGTAATGCGCCTTTACAGCGTTGCACCGCGATCGCCCTGGGCAAAGCCGATCAGCGTTTCGCTGATGCCCTTGCCGAGCGCGATGACCTTGAACAAATCGCCCATCTCAGCGGGTGAAATCAGTTTCTGTGCCGCCTGCGCTTGCGGCAGGTAGCGCTTGTAATCGTCGGCCGGGGTGCGTCCGAGTACCTCGCTCAAACCGCAGTTGAGCAGGAAAACGGCTTGGGTCGTGTAGCCAAGGAACTCCAGCCCGGCGTCGAAACCCGCTTCGACAATCGCCGTGAAATCGACGTGCGCGGTGATGTCCTGCAATCCCGGCAGGAAAAATGGCTCGATATGCGCTTGATGGCGGTAGTGACACATCAGCGTGCCGGTGTCGCGTTGCGGATGGTAAAACTCGTGGCGCGGAAAGCCGTAGTCGATGAGCAACAGGGCCCCCTGGCCGAGGATGCTGGCCCAGGAGGCTGTCCAATCGGCCGCGGCGAGGCAGATTTCGCTCAGGTAGCCAGGCGCTAGTGGATACTCACCGGCAAGGACCTTCGCCCGTTCAAGCACCCGTCCTTCGGCGGGTCGGTCACGCCAGGAAAATTCGTTGTTTTCCCAGGCGACGCCGCGCTCAAGAATTGTTTCCTCGCCCCAAACCACCAGATGCACCGGCATCGCATCGAGCAGTTCGTTGGCCAGCACCAGTCCGTCGAAATGCTCGGGCAAGCGGTCGAGCCAGCCTACGCGCTTGAGCAGATGCGGCGCGCGCTGGCTGATCGTGGCGCGCTGGCGTTCGCGCAATTCGCCCGAGAGATCGAGAATGCTGTAGCGTTCGGGCAGTGCACCGCGCAACTCAAGTTCGAGTAGCAGATCGGCCGCCAGACGCCCCGACCCGGCACCGACTTCAATGATCTGTGGTGCGCTGAGATCAAGGATCTGCGCGGCCTGTGCGCCGAGCGTCTGGCTGAAGAGTGATGAAATCTCGGGCGCGGTGATAAAGTCGCCGGCGGCGCCAAACTTGTGCGCGCCACCCGAGTAATAGCCCATCCCCGGCGCGTAAAGCGCCAGTTCCATGAAGCGGTCGAAGCCAATCCAGCCACCAGCGGATTCAATTTCAGTGCCAATACGAAGCTTCAGCGCTTCGCTGTAGGCCAGTGCGTCGGTATCGGGTTGGGGTAACCTCATCGTTGCTCAGCGCCTGTTTTCAATCTCGATCTCCGTCATGCTGCCGAAGTCGAACTTCAGTTGTGTCCAGTCTTCGACCGGAAGTTGCCGCCAGTGCCCGAGCAGTGCACGCATGATGCCGGCGTGAGTGACGAGCGCAACGCGCGGCACATCGAGCGAGGCGGCAAAGTCGATGGCCCGACGTTGCAGGCTGGCAACTGATTCGCCTCCGGGCGGGACGAAATCGAGAACGTCGGCGGCCCATGCATCGAGTGCCTCCCGGTCGATGTCGTTCCACGGTTGTCCTTCCCAGTCACCGAAGTTGATCTCAGTCAGCCGCGCGTCGATGCGCACCTATGGAGCGAGTGCCTCGGCCAGTTGCCGGGCGCGGCGCAGCGGGCTGGAGATGACCGGCGTGCCGTGCGGCAGACTGGCTTTAAGACGTGCTGCGACGGGCAGCGGGTCTTTACAATCAACGTCGAGCCGGCCATAGCAAATACCAGCGCCGATCAGCGGGCGCGGATGGCGAATCAGGAAAACCTGCACAGCAACCCGCAGTAGAAGGCGACTTCGGAAAGCTGCTGCGTCGCACCGAGGCAATCGCCGGTATAACCGCCGATCCGGCGCTTGAACATGCGCGCCAGCCACAACGTGGACAGCGCGGCAAGAACGACACCGATGACAACTTGCCTGAATGGTAACAGGAGCAGCGGAACGAGGGCCGTCAGTGCGGCAAAAGCCAGCGAGCCGCGGCTGATGTGGGTGGACAGCGGCTTGGCCTTGCCTTCGTCACGCACATAATCGAGGGTGCTCAGCACCGTCGTCGCACACAGTCGCGAGAAGGTATGCCCGGCAATCAGCGCAACGGGAATCATCCACGGATCGATTTCGACCAGTGCGCAGAATTTGGCGAGCAGCAGAATGACCAGCGCCACCGCGCCGAAACTGCCGATCCGCGAATCCTTCATGATCGCCAGGATCTGCGTCTTATCCCAGCCGCCGCCGAAGCCGTCAACCATGTCGCTCCAGCCATCTTCGTGGAAGGCGCCGGTGATGTAGAGCGTAATCGCCATTGAAGCCAGTACGGCCAGGGTTTTTGGCCAGATGAAGGAGGTCAGGAGAAAGACCAGCGCCGCGATACCGCCGACGATCAGGCCAACCGCCGGAAAGTAGCGCGAAGAACGTTCGAGCGCTTTACTGCTGTGCCCGACCCAGGCAGGAACGGGCAAACGCGTGAAGAAACGGATCGCACCGAAGAAATATTCAAGTTCGTTACGGGCAGATATCAAGATGCGTCAACCTTAAAAAGCAGCTAACCACGGTGGGTGCGGCGAACACGGCGAAAAAACAATCATCGATATCGTTTTGATACATCATCCGATGGACGAGGACGAAAAAACCATGAAACGGTGGCTTTTCGCCGTGTTCGCTGTGGTCAATTCTACGTTTAGCTCTTCTCGCTTACACCCGCCGACTCGAAGCTGGCCATCTCGTTGAGGAAAGCGACGGAGGCTCGCACCAGCGGCCAGGCCAACGCGGCACCGGTACCTTCACCCAGACGCAGACCGAGATCGATCAACGGATCGGCCTTGAGGTCGTCCAGTTGCGCACGGTGGCCGGGCTCGGCCGAGCGATGGCAGAAAATGCAGTAGTCGCGAATCGATGGGGCGATGCGCGAAGCGGCGAGCAATGCCGAAGTGACGATGAAACCGTCGATGAGCAGCGTCATGCCGCGTTCTGCCGCGCCAAGCATGGCGCCGGCCATCATGACAATCTCGAAGCCGCCAAACTCGGACAGCACCGTCAATGCATCGGCGTTGGCCGGCAGCGCGGCGCGGCGAGTGGCTTGCGCCAGCAGATCGCGTTTGCGGGCAAGGCCGGCATCGTCGAGGCCGGTACCGCGCCCGATGCAGTCGACCAGCGGTGTTCCGGTCAGCGCGTGGGTAATCAGCGAGGCGGACGCCGTGTTGCCAATGCCCATTTCGCCAAAGCCCATGACATTGCAACCTTGATCGGCCAACGCGCGGGCGAGTTCCGCGCCTTTGGCCAGCGCGCCGGCGCATTCGGCGGCGCTCATCGCCGGTTCGACCAGATAGTTGCGGGTGCCGGGGCCGGTCTTGGCGTCGATCAGCGCATCGCGCTGGCCGAAATCATGCGCCACTCCGGCGTCGATGATCTTCAGCGAAAGACCGTTCAGGCGGGCAAAAACGTTGATGCCGGCACCACCGGCAAGAAAGTTCTCAACCATCTGCCAGGTCACATCCTGCGGGTAGGCGGAAACGCCGGCTTTCGCCGCGCCGTGGTCACCGGCAAAAACCAGGAAGTGCGGCTTTGAAAACTGCGGCGTCAGCGTTTGTTGAATCTGGCCGACCTGGAGCGCAAGCTGCTCCAGTTGTCCGAGCGCGCCGAGCGGCTTGGTCTTGGTGTTGATCTTGTTTTGCAGCGCCGGGACGATGGCGCCATCGAGAGCGGGAATGGAAAATTGCATGTCAGGGTCGCTTGTAAAAAGCGTCGATTATACGCCCCGGCACTCATGCTAAGCTTGCGGCATGAGAGAGCTGATCATCGGCGGAGCCCGTTCGGGCAAGAGTAGCTTTGCGGAAAAACGCGCTGCGGAGAGCGGCCTGCGGGTCATCTATGTGGCCACGGCGCAGGCGCTGGACGGTGAAATGGCGCAAAGAATCGCGCATCATCAGGCCCGGCGTCCGGCGACCTGGGGTTTGGTCGAATCCCCCCTGAATCTGTGGGAGGCCTTGCAAAAAAACGCGGCCCCCGATGTCTGCCTGCTCGTCGACTGCCTGACCCTGTGGCTGTCGAATCTGCTCTTCGCCGGAGAGGCGGCCAATCAGGCCGAGGCCGGCAAGCCCGTCGCGTGTGCCTTGTTCACGAACGAAGTCCAGGCGCTGGTCGAGGGCTTGCCGCAACTGCCCGGGACGATCATCATCGTTTCCAATGAAGTGGGTTGGGGCGTGGTGCCGATGGCCGCTGTTTCACGCTTGTTTGCCGATGAACAGGGGCGGCTGAATCAGCGGGTTGCGGCGGTCTGCGAGAACGTCACGCTGGTGGCGGCGGGTCTGCCGCTGGTGCTTAAACAGCGGTCACGGGAATAAACGGAGGATCTTATGTACACGCGAATCATGGCCGCCATCGATGACAGTTTTGCGACCAGCAAGGTGCTTGATGCGGCGATAGAAATGGCCCAGAAGTTCGGCGCCAAACTGGCGATCTGTCACGCGCTGGATGAGACGATTTTTGCCCAGCGCGAAGCCGCGATCATGCTGTCGAGCAGCGTGAGTCAGATCGAAAGCAAGCTGCGCGACAGCGCGCTGGTGTTTATCGACGAGGCGGCCAAAGTGGCACGCGCTGCCGGCGTTGAGGTCGAGATCAGGCTGGTCGAATCGGAACAGGATCACGTCGCCGAAATGCTTGCCGATGCGGCGGCCGAGTGGCAGGCCGACCTGCTGGTGGCCGGCACGCATGGTCACCATGGGATGGAGCGTTTCTTTGTCGGCAGCGTTGCTGAGCGGCTGGTGAAAAAGGCGAGCACCTCGCTGCTGCTCGTGCGCGGCGAATAAGGAGTACGGGCGGCGGGCCGGCCGGAGCGCCTGCCAGATGGCCTTGGCCCAACCGCGCTGCCTTGAAAGGCAATGTTTCCGCGGTTTCCGGTGCAACGAGCCGGAAGCTCCGCTTTAGCTTGCCCGGCAAGGTCAGTTGGCGAAATCCTGCAATTCCTGGTAGAGATCAACAAATTCCAGACTGAGCTTGTGTCGGGGATCCATATGAATCAGGGGTACGTTTTGATCATGCGATTCGCGAATTTTGACCGAGCTGGATAATTTACTGTTGAGCACCGGATGACCTTCGGCAATCAGCTCGTCGACGAGGCGCTGAGGCAGCCGCGAGCGTGCCTGGAACTGATTGACCACAATGCCTTCGATTCGTAGCCCCGCATTGTGATCGGCCTGGATTTCGCGCACATTGTCCATCAGGGTATAGAGCGCCTGTCGGGCAAAATCGTCACAATCGAACGGGATGAGGCAAACGTCCGCCGCAATCAACGCGGACTGGCTGAAAAAATTATAGGCCGACGGCGTGTCGATGAAGATTTCGTCGTAGTCATTCGACAGGGTTCTTAGCGCATCGCGCAGCTTGAATATCTTGTGGCGTGATTCGAGCTTGGGCTGCAACTCGCAGATTTCCGCATGGGACGGGATGAGCGACAAATTGTCGAACCGAGTCGTGTGCACGTAACTGCTATCCGGCTTGGGGCGCAGCTGGAATTCCAGACAGTTCTTGTAGAAGTCCACCATGGTCGGTGCGACTTCGGCGGCGGCCTCTCCGAGCAGATACCGGCTGGAATTACATTGCGGATCCATGTCGATCAGCAATGTTCTTTTGTTCGCATGCGCGGCGATGGCCGCCAGATTGACCGCGATCGTTGATTTTCCGACGCCGCCTTTTTGATTGAAAATTACGCGTTTCATGCTGAATTCATCCTTGGTGAGTAATGCGGAGCCCTGAGGGAAATTGAGGAACTGCAGCGTTGCTACGTGACGTTTTCGGTATTCAGTTTATCAGTTTAAGCGTGCGAAAAATGACCGCTTACGGGCTGCGCAGGCTCAGCCTGTCGGGGGGGCGAACCTACCTTTTCCTGCCGCCGTCCGGCGTTAAGAAGAAGCTGATGCCGAGTGCGATCAGGATCAGCGGCCACCAGGTCCGGATCAGATACGCCAGGTTGAAGTTGAGATAGCCCAGGTTGTGTGCCAGCGCGACACCGCCGACGACGATCAGAACGATTGCGCCAAACCTGCCTCTCATTGTTTTTCCTCCTGAACTTGATGGTCTGCCTTGAGCGGAAGCCATTCGGCCAGGCGCTCAAGGTCGAGACTTTCTTCGACGGCATCGGCCAGTCGATTGAGGTCGCGCTCGCGGCGTTCGTTGGGATCGAAGTGGCGGGTCGGTTTGTGTCCCGCCCATTCGAGCAGCGCCGACAAGGCCTCCGGCGTGTCAAACAAACCGTGGCAGTAGGTGGCCAAAATCTGGCCGTCCTCCGACAGTGCGCCTTCCGGCACGCCGCCGAGGTGCGTGGCCGGCCGTTCAAGTGCCACGCCGTGTGTGACGCCCATGTGGATGCGGTAGCCGGCGACCGGCGTTGTGCCGGGCAGCGTCAATGTACCGTTCACATTCTCCAGCGTCTTTTCCGCGTTCAGCGTTGTTTCAAAGTCGAGCAGCCCGAGGCCCGGTGCGCTGCCTGGCTTGCCTTCCAGCCCCAGCGGGTCGTGCAGTTGCTGGCCGAGCATCTGCAGGCCGCCGCAAATGCCGATCAGCTTGCCGCCGTAGCGCAGGTGGCGGCGAATCGCAGCTTCCCAGCCCATTTCACGCAACCAGTCAAGGTCGGCCTGGACCGCTTTTGATCCGGGCAGGACGATGAGGTCGCAGGGCGGCGGCGTGTCGTGCGGGCCGACGATCGTGAAATCGACGTCCGGGTGAAAGCGCAGCGGGTCGAGATCGTTGTGGTTGGCGATGCGCGGGTAGGCCGGTGCGATGACCTTCAGCTTGGCGTCGGTCTTCGCTTCCTTGCCGCGCGGCAAGGCGTCTTCGGCATCGAGGTAGAGACCGTGCAGATAAGGCAGCACGCCGAGTACCGGCTTGCCGGTGCGCTCTTCCAGCCAGCGCAGGCCGGGTTCGAGTAGACCGATGTCGCCGCGGAAGCGATTGACGACAAAGCCCTTCACCCGCGCCTGCTCGCTCGGCGAAAGCAGGTCGAGGGTGCCGACGAAATGCGCAAAGATGCCGCCGCGATCAATGTCGGCGATCAGGATCACCGGGCAATCGACCACTTCGGCAAAGCCCATGTTGGCGATGTCGCGGTCGCGCAGATTGATCTCCGCCGGGCTGCCGGCACCTTCAACCACCACGCAGTCATATTGCGCGCAGAGGCGATCCCAGGATTCGAGCACGGCCTTCATCGCCCGTGGCTTGTACTCGTGGTAATCGCGCGCGTTGAGGTCGGTCAACGCCTTGCCGTGGATGATCACCTGCGCGCGCTTGTCGGTCGCCGGCTTGAGCAGAATCGGGTTGAAGTCGGTATGCGCCGCCACGCCGGCGGCCAGGGCCTGCAAAGCCTGCGCACGGCCGATTTCGCCGCCATCGACGGTGACCGCAGAATTGAGCGCCATATTCTGCGGTTTGAAGGGCGCCACACGCACGCCACGGCGGGCAAGCATCCGGCACAAGGCGGCGACCAGCACCGTTTTTCCGGCGTCTGAGGTACAGCCCTGAACCATCAGGCTCGGGGTTGCGCTGGGGGCTTTCAGTGTATTCATCGTAAAATCCAGGATTCGTCGCCTTCGATTTTCTCATGCCCGCCTCTTTTTCTCCCGATCTATTCACGTTATATGTTCCGCCGACCCTGTGCTTGCCGCTCGCTGCGCTGGCCGGCGTGGTGCTCGATCGCCTGCTGGGCGAGCCGCAACGCTGGCATCCGCTGGTCGGTTTCGGTGCGCTGGCCAACGCTGTGGAAAAAATGCTCAATCGCGGTGCGTGGCGTCGCGCGAGCGGATTGCTGGCCTGGGCCCTGGTCGTTCTGCCGTGGGTGGCGCTGGCCTTCTGGGGCAAGCGCTATGACTTTTTCGGCTGGGTGGTCGATGCGTTCCTGCTCTACCTGGCGCTGGGCGGGCGCAGTCTGGCCGAGCACGGCGAGCGCGTGGCGAGCGATCTGGCGGCAGGCGATCTGCCGGCCGCGCGAGAACACGTCGGCTGGATCGTCTCGCGCGACACGTCCGAACTCGACGAATCGGGCGTCGCCAAGGCCTGCGTGGAATCGACGCTGGAGAACGGTAACGACGCGGTATTCGGTGCGCTGTTCTGGTTCATCCTCTTAGGCGGGCCCGGCGCGGTGCTGTTCCGCCTGGCCAACACGCTCGATGCCATGTGGGGCTACAAGACCGACCGATTCCTGCGCTTCGGCTGGGCGGCGGCGCGCATCGATGATCTGCTCAACTACGTGCCGGCACGCCTGACGGCGCTGTCCTACGCGCTGTTGGGACAAACGCGCCGTGCCCTGGCCTGCTGGCGCAAACAGGCGCCGGTGTGGGACAGCCCGAACGCCGGCCCGGTGATGGCGGCCGGTGCCGGCAGCCTTGGTCTGGCGCTCGGCGGCGCGGCGATCTATCACGGCCAAATCGAAGAACGGCCGGTGCTCGGTGAAGGCCGTGCGGCGCGTGGCGAAGACATTCCCCGCGCCCTGACGTTGATGCGCCGAACGACCGCGCTGTGGCTGGCGCTTTATATTCTTGGAGGGCTGGCCTGTGCTTGAACACGGCGGCAAATTGCGACTGGCGGCACAGCACTACGGCAATCCGCTGGCGGACTGGCTCGACCTGTCGACCGGCATCAATCCCGAGGTTTATCCCGTTCCGCGGATTGATCCGCAATGCTGGAACCGCCTGCCGGAAGACGGCGACGGCCTGGAAGAAGCGGCGGCGGCCTACTACGGCAACGACCGGTTGCTCGTATTGCCCGGCTCGCAGGCGGCGATTCAGGCGTTGCCCGCGCTTTTCAAGCCGCAGGTGGTGGCGTGCGTTTCACCGCTTTACGAGGAACATCCGCAGGCGTGGGAGCGTGCCGGCCACAAGCTGCGCCGCCTGCCAACCCTGCAACGAGCGTTGTCCGCCGCGACACCGAATGTCCTGCTGTGCAATCCCAACAACCCGACGGCCGGCACGCTGCCGCGTAGCGCTCTGCTTAAAGCCGCTGATCAACTTCAGCGCTGCGGCGGCTGGCTGATCGTCGACGAAGCCTTTGCCGATGCCGAACCGGAGAACGGCGTTGCGCATCTGGCCGGCACCGCGGACGCGCCAAACCTCATCGTGTTGCGTTCGCTCGGCAAGTTTTTTGGGCTGGCCGGCGCGCGCGTCGGCTTCATCTTCGGCGCGGCTGAAAAACTGGAGCGAATGCGCGAGATGATCGGTCCGTGGCCGGTGTCGCACCCCTCGCGTGCCGTGGCCCGGCAGGTCTTGCAGGATTCGGCATGGCAGACCGCGGCGCGTAGCCAGCTGGCGGCAAGTTCGCAGCGGCTGGCCGAATGTCTGGCACCGCTTGGCGAAGTAACGCGTAGCGCATTGTTTTGCACGCTAAAAACACCGCATGTCGCCGCCCTTTACGAACACTTTGCCCGACGCGCCATCCTGACCCGCCCCTTCGACCAACACGCGTTGCTGCGCTTCGGGCTGCCAGGGCACGAAACGGAATGGCAACGCCTTGGCGCGACCATTGCCGACTGGACCGCGCCATGCTGAAACCCTTGTTCGCCGCCGCGCTCGTTTGCGTCGTCACCAGAGCCAGCGCGGAGGTCGTAGTGAAAGACGATACCGGGGCCAGCGTCCGTCTTGCGCAGCCCGCCCGGCGCATCATCACGCTGGCACCGCATCTGGCAGAAACCCTGTTTGCCGCCGGAGCCGGGGGAAAACTGGTCGGCACGGTCGAATACAGCAGCTACCCGGAAGCGGTCAAGAAAGTCAAACTCGTCGGCGGCTATTCGCGTCTCGATCTTGAAGTCATAACCGCGTTGAAACCCGACCTGGTCATCGCCTGGCAAAGCGGCAATGCGCCTGCACATGTCGACAAGCTGCGCGCGCTCGGCTTTCCGATCTATATTTCACAGCCCAACCGCATCGAAGATGTGGCTTCGGAGCTGGAACGGTTCGGTGTCCTGGCCGGAACCAGCAGCACCGGCAATGCGGCCGCTGCGCAGTTGCGCGAGCGCTTTGCCGGCCTGAAAAACCGCTACAGCGAGCGGCCAACAGTACGCACCTTTTACCAGATCTGGAAAGAGCCGTTGAGCACCATTGGCGGCAAACAGATCATCTCCAGCATCATCCGCCTGTGCGGCGGAGAGAATGTTTTCGGCACGCTGGATACGATGGCCCCGATCGTGTCCGTCGAAGCCGTGATCGCCGCCAATCCCGAAGCCATCGTCGCCAGCGGCATGGGCGAATCACGCCCCGAATGGCTGGAGGACTGGAAGCGCTGGGCGTCAATCACCGCTGTCGCGCGGGACAACCTTTTTTTTGTGCCTCCGGACCTGATCCAGCGCCACACGCCACGCCTGCTCGATGGTGCCGAGCAACTTTGCCGGCACCTGGAAACGGCACGTGGGCGGAGACCGCGTGAATAGGTAATGACACCCGTGTTTGACCGGCCTGCCAGCGTCGAGGATACTTTGCCTGGAATAAACTCTTCTCATCGCACCCTGGTAAATCATTATGAATATTTCCGTTCTTGGCGAACCCCGTTTCCCTTCGCCGTTACCCCAGCATGTCAGCGACAAAGCGCGTGTGCTTTACAACGTCATCATCGACCCCGATGCGCCAGCGAAAGAGGAAATTCTGTTCGAAGTCGCCGGACCCCGTGAACGCCTGTTCTTCGATCCGAAAAATACCCGCGCCGGCATCGTCACCTGCGGCGGCTTGTG
>JANNNT010000015.1:0-6490 GCA_031398685.1 Rhodocyclaceae bacterium
CCGTCAACATTTGGCGCCACATGGGCTTGATCGCCATGTTGTTCCTTGCCGGACTGCAGAACATTCCGCGCTACCTCTACGAAGCCGCTTCGCTCGAAGGCGCGACCGAATGGCAGATGTTCCGCCGGATCACCCTGCCGCTGCTGCGGCCGGTCATGGTCTTCGTACTGGTCACCAGCGTTACCGGTTCTTTCCAGATCTTCGATACGGTGGCGGTGGCCACCAACGGCGGTCCGCTCGATTCGACGCGCGTGATCGTGCACTACATCGTGCAGAACGCCTTCGGCTTCTTCCGCATGGGGTATGCATCGGCCATGTCGGTGGTGCTGGGCCTGGTGATGATTGCCTACACCATCGTGCAGATGCAGATCATGCGCGCCAACGAGAACGATCTGTCCTGAACCCAGGCAAAGGAATCCTGCCATGTCTACTCCTACACGTGTTCCCGGTCAGCATAAGCACTGGACGATCAACCGCCTGCTCACCTGGGGCGCATTGCTCTGCATGCTTGCCCTCACCTTGCTGCCCATGTGGATGGTGGTAAAGACCGCGCTGATGCATCCACGCGAGCTCTTCAACCACTCCGCCGAGCTGCTGCCCGCCAACCCGACACTGATCAACTTCGAGCGTGTGCTGGGCATGCTGAGCGCGGAAGAAAGCATTGCCGCCGGCGGTTCAGGCGCCGAGATCAACATCCTCAACGCCTTCGTCAATTCAGTGATGTTCACCGCGATCATCGTCGTGGTGCAGACCAGCAGCAGCGCCATGGCGGCCTATGCCTTCGCCCGGCTGCGCTTTCCGGGCCGCAGGCTGCTGTTCGGTTTGTTCGTCGCTTCGATGATGATTCCCGGTGTCGTGCTGTTCATCCCCAACTTCATCCTGATCAAGGATCTGGGCTGGCTCAACACGATGGCCGGAATGGTCGCGCCGTTCTGCCTCATGTCCGGCTTCTCGGTGTTCTTTCTGCGCCAATTCTTTCTCTCGATCCCGCGCGATCTGGAGGAGGCCGCCATCCTCGATGGCGCCTCGCATCTGTATGTTTTCCTGCGCGTTGTCGTGCCGCTGAGTGTCACGCCGATGGTGACCATTGCCATGCTCATCGGCATCAATAGCTGGAACGAGTTCTTTTGGCCATTCCTCGTGGCCAAGGAGGAAGGTACGCAGGTTCTCACTGTGGCCCTGCAAGCCTTCCAGTCGCAATCGCCTCAAGGCCAGCCCGACTGGACCGGCCTGATGGCGGCAACCACGATTACCCTGCTGCCGACGATCGTTCTGCTCGTCTCGTTTGGTCGCCGAGTGGTCGAATCCGTGCAGTTCAGCGGGGGTAAATAGCCTTTTCATTCAAACGCCTTCAAACCAGGAGAGAGAAATGAACAGAAACGTTTTCGTCGCAGGCGCCTTGCTGGTCGCCGCAGGTAGTGCTAGCGCGGTGGATATCAAATACGCCTTGTGGGACGCCAACCAGCGACCGGCCTACCAGCAATGTGCAAGCGATTTTGAAAAAAAGAATCCCGGCATCAAGATCAAGATCAGCCAGAGCGGGTGGAATGACTACTGGACTGCAATAACCACAGGGTTTGTATCCGGCACGGCGCCGGACGTATTTACCAACCACCTGGCGCGCTATCCCGAGTTTGCCAAGAACAACCAGCTGGTCGACCTGACCCCGTTCATCAAGCGCGACAACGTGGCCACCGACATCTACACCGGCGATCTTTTCAGCATGTGGGGCCGCGAGGGCAAGCAATACGGCCTGCCCAAGGACTGGGATACCATCAACATGATCGTCAATCTCGACATGGCCAAAAAAGCGGGCGTCTCGGAAGCCGATCTCGCCAGCATGACGTGGAACCCGAAGGATGGCGGCAGTTTTGGGCAGATCATCGCCAAGCTGACGCAGGACGAAGCCGGCAATAACGCGCTGAACGCGAAATTCGACAAGGCCAAGGTCAAGACCTACGGCTATCAGATTCCCGGTGACGGCGGCATGATGGGGCAGACCGAATGGAGTCATTTCGCGGTTTCCAATGGCTTCAAGTTTCAGGACAACCCGTGGAATGCCAAGTATTACTACGACGACCCCAAGCTCGCAGAAACCATGACGTGGCTGACCGAGCAGATCAACAAGGGGATTTCCGCATCGCTGGCTGACGTGGGTACCGGCCGCATGGGCGCGGCCGACGGAATGTTTGTCGCCGGCAAGGCGGCGATCGTCCCGCAAGGCTCCTGGATGATCACCTACTTCGCCGCCAATGCGAAATTCCCCTATGCCTGGGTCTCGCTGCCCAAGGGTCCGACCGGTAATCGCGCGACCATGCTCAATGGCCTGGCCGATTCCATCTGGGTTGGCTCGAAGAACAAGGAAGAAGCCTGGAAGTGGGTCAAGTATCTCGGCTCAGCGGACTGCCAGGGCGTGGTGGCCAATTTTGGCGTGGTCTTTCCGGCCATCAAGGGCCTGGCCGAAAAGGCGATCGAGGTGCAGAAGGGCAAGGGCGTAAATACCGCCTCCTTCCTCGATATGGCGAAATCCAAGACCTTCCTCGCGCCGATTGCCGAGAACGGATCGCAGGTCAATCAAGTGATGCAGACGGCGATGCAGACGATCCTGATGGGCAAGGCTGAAGCCGCGGCCACGCTCAAGGACGCTGGCGCCCAGGCCAATATCCTGGTCAAGCAGTAGGCACAAAACAATAACAGTCTCCTTGGTTGTACCTTTCCGCCACGGTCGGCGGAGCAATTCGCCGACCGTGCCTTTTTTACGGATTCCGCAGGATAGAACTCATGACTTCACGACCTCTGAAAATTACCCTGATTGGCGCCGGCAGCGCCGTATTTACCCGCAATCTGCTGGGCGACATTCTTTCTTACCCGGAACTTGCCCAGTGCGAAATCGCCCTGCATGACACTGATGAAAAACGTCTGCAGCTGGCCGAAATGGTGGCGCACCGCATCGCCCAGACGGTGGGTGCATCGCCAACGATTATGGCCAGCATTGACCGCAAGCGCGCGCTCGAAGGTGCCCGCTACGTCCTCAACACCATCCAGGTCGGCGGCTATCGCCCGGCCACGGTGATCGATTTCGAGATTCCGAAGAAATTCGGTCTGCAACAGACCATTGCCGACACGCTCGGCATCGGCGGCATCATGCGCGCGCTGCGTACCATTCCGGTCATGCTGGACATGGTGCGCGACATGGAGATCCATGCGCCCGGCGCGCTTCATTTGAACTATGTGAATCCGATGGCGATGATTACCTGGGCGCTCAACCAGAGCAGCGCGTCGATCCGGACCGTCGGCCTGTGCCACAGCGTGCAGCACACGGCGAACGAACTGGCCCAGGATCTGAATATTCCCGTCGAGGAAATCGACTTCCACTGCGCGGGTATCAACCATATGTCCTTCTACCTGCGCTTCGACCACAAGGGCGAATCCTTGCTTCCGAAACTGCATCAGGTGATCGCCGACGGTCGCGTGCCGGACTGGAATCGCGTGCGTTATGAGATGTTCCAGAAGCTGGGCTATTTCCCCACCGAATCGAGCGAACACTTCGCCGAATACGTACCCTGGTTCATCAAGCATGGACGGGAGGATCTGCTCACCAAGTTCAATATTCCACTCGACGAATACCCCGGGCGTTGCCAGATTTTTGAAAAGGCATGGCCCTACATCGAACGCGAGCTCAAGGCACCGGGATCGCAGGATTCTGCCGCCCTTTTACGCGAACTGCAGGAGGCCAAAATTCAGGTGATGGAGCGTTCAATCGAGCACACGCCGCAGATGATCGATGGGCTGCGCACATTTGAGCGCTCGGTGGAATATGGCTCGTCCATCATCCATTCGATCGAAACCGGCCAACCGCGTGTCATCAACGGCAACGTGCTTAACCACAACCTGATCGACAACCTGCCGCAAGGCTGCGCCGTGGAGGTCCCTTGTCTCGTCGACCACAACGGTGTCCAGCCCACACGCATTGGCAAGCTGCCGGTGCAACTCGCCGCCCTGATGCGCACCAACGTGAATGTGCAGGAACTGGTTGTGGAAGCCGTGCTGAAACAGAAGCGCGAGCACGTGTATCATGCCGCAATGCTCGATCCACACACGGCGGCGGTGCTCGATATCGAACAGATCTACGCCATGGTCGACGAGCTGCTGATTGCCCATCGACCCTATCTGCCCGAGTTTCTGCGTTGCTGAAACCATGACCCCATCCCGCCGCGTTACACCTACCAGCAACGAAGTCGCTCAGCGCGCCGGGGTATCACGCACAACCGTAAGCTTCGTGCTCAACGATGTGCGCAACAAGGGAATCAGCGAAGAAACCCGACAGAAGGTGCTGAATGCGGCGAGCGAGCTTGGCTACCAGCCCAACGCGGCCGCGCGCAGCCTGGCCGGCGGCAGCACCGGCACCGTTGCCGTCGTCATTCCGCGTTCGGATCACCTGCACGTTGACGCCTATCTGCCGCGTCTGCTCAGCACCGTCAATGACCGCTGCCACGACTATGGCTACAAGGTGTTGATCGAGGCGGCCTATGATCAGATCAAGCGTCCGGGCGCCTTCATGAACCTGGTGCGCAGCAGGCGCATTGATGGCCTGATCGTGGTGAATATGCGCTCCGTCGAGTGCCAATACGTGCGCCAGCTGGCCAAACAGGGATTCCCGATTGTCGTTCCCGGCAACGGACTTGAATCGTTCTACAGCCGCTGCACCAGCGATAACGATGTAGTCACGGCGCAGGTGGCGACCAAACACCTGGTCGAGCTCGGTCATCGGCGCATCGCCCATATTCCTTTTGCGCCAAAGGACTACGAAGCAGTCATCCTGCGTCGCGCGGGTTATGAAAAGGCTCTGGAAGAAGGCGGCATCGCACTCGACCCGAAACTGGTCGTGTGCGCCGACATCAGCGCCCAGAGCGGCTATGACGCGATGCAGAAACTTCTGGCTCGCAAGGTAGACTTCACAGCCTTGTTCGCTGGCAATGATACGGTCGCTTTTGGTGCCATGCGGGCCCTGAATGAGGCGGGCCGCTGCATTCCGCACGACGTTGCGGTGGTCGGTTATGACGATATTCCGCTCGCGGCGTTTGCCACGCCATCGCTGACCACTCTGCGTATTGATCCGGTTACACAGGGCCAGGAGGCCGTCGACATGCTGCTGGCGCAGATGAATGGAGAGCATTACAACCGGCTCGAAGTCTCCTACGACACCCGCTTCATCATCCGCGAATCCTGCGGCTTCAATGCCGTCCGCCAGAGTGCGGAAAAATAGGGCGCGGCTGATTTTTGCTTCGAACGGGCAGGAAACGCGGGTACGCAATCAAAGCATGAGTTCTCCTCAAATCCTTTTTCAGTAAATGTGAATGAGCCCGGTACGTTGAATCCGTGTTGATTCTGAAGCATGTTTCTGCCTGATTCTTCAGTAGGCCTTATATTGTTGTGCGTTATGTTGCGTAGTTGTACGCGTTGTGTGACTATATACGTCAATATTTAAGCCGTGAAGGTGTGATCGTGCAGAAAATAGTTGTGCCGGAAGGGGAGTGTCTGCCTGAGGAGCGGCAGCGCTTGATTCTTGAGCGTCTGGCGCGGGAGGGCCGGGTGGTTGCGCAGGAGTTGGCGCAGCAGTTCCATACGTCCGAAGATACGATTCGGCGCGATCTGCGCGAACTCGCGGCGGCGGGCAGATGCCATCGCGTCTATGGCGGAGCGCTGCCGCTTTCCCCCGCCTTCACTTCGCTGGCCGAACGTGTGACCGTGGTGCCGGCACGTAAACAGGCCCTCGGCGCGACATTGGCGAGCCTCCTTCCAGCAGGGCAGATGGTCTTCGTCGATGCCGGCTCGACCAATCTGGCGGCGGTGCGCGCCCTGCCTGAAGGGCTTGCGCTGACCATCGTGACCAATGCCCCCGTGATCGCGGCCGAAGTGGCCGCACGGGAAGGCATCGCGTTGATCGTCATCGGCGGACTCGTTGATCGGGTTACCGGCGGCGCGTTTGGCGCCCGTGCCTTGCGCGATATCGCCGATTTGCGGCCCGACGTGTACCTGCTTGGTGTCTGCGCGCTCGATGCCGGAGCGGGCATTGCCGCCTTCGGTTTTGATGAGGCTGAATTCAAACGCACGCTCGTTGCGCAGTCGCGCCGGGTGATCACCGCCGCCACCTCGGACAAACTCGGCACCAGTGCGCCATTTGGCGTAGCGCCCTTGCGCGTGCTGGGCGATCTCGTTCTGGAGGCCGATGCACCGGCGGAACAGGTCGTTGCCCTGCAGCACGCGGGTGTCCGGATCCATCACGCCGCTGCCGTGCCGGGGAGCGCACCCTGAACTTCGCCCGCGCGGCGTCGTGGCGCACGGAGCTCGAACGAAACCTTATGGAAATTTCAACATGAACCGGCTTGACCCTTTGAAACGCGTGGACATCCACGAAACGCTTGGCATGAAACGCATCATTCTGCTGATTGTCATCTATCTCGCTTTTGTCAGCCTCGGCCTGCCCGAC
>JANNNT010000079.1:0-3635 GCA_031398685.1 Rhodocyclaceae bacterium
GGCCGACCAGACCAACCTGCTGGCACTCAATGCCGCCATCGAGGCTGCACGCGCTGGTGAGCAGGGGCGAGGGTTCGCGGTGGTGGCCGATGAAGTACGCAAGCTGGCGGAACGAACCTCGTCCTCAACCAAAGAAATCGCCGAAACGATCGACACCATGCGCACCAGCGCCGGCAATGCGGTCAGCAGCATGCAAAGCGTGGTCAGCAAGGTTGCCAAGGGCGTCGAACGTGCGCAGGAAGCCAATGCCTCAATCAAGCAGATCGGCGAAGGCAGCCGTAGTGCGGTCGACATGGTGGAAGAAATCACCGCCGCCATCCGGGAACAGGGCACGGCAACGAACAACATCGCTTCACAGGTCGAGCGCATCGCCCAGATGTCGGAAGAAAGCAGCACCGCCGCCGGGAATAGCGCCCAGGCTGCTCAGGACCTGGATCGGCTGGCAGCGGACATGCAGCGCATTGTGAGCACTTATCGGCTTTGATTTTGTCGTTGAACTGAACCGCTGGCCTGATTTTTTTGTAGGAGCGCAGATCCTCTGCGCGATGGGCGGCCGCAATCGCCCAGTGAAACTGGGCTCCTACCCAACCTGCCTGCGCCAAACGAGTTTGGTGTTCAGGCCGACCACAGTGGCGGTTCGTCCATCAGCGCGATTTGTTCGCGCAACTCGAGAATCCGATCCTGCCAGTAACGCTGTGTGTTGAACCACGGGAAGGCGGTGGGGAAGGCCGGATCATCCCAGCGGCGCGCCAGCCAGCCGGCGTAATGGATCAGGCGCAGGGTTCGCAGCGCCTCGATGAGATGCAGTTCGCGTGTGTCGAACTCGTAAAAATCCTCATACCCCGCCAGCACCTCGGCCAATTGACGGATCTGATCCGCCCGGTCACCGGAGAGCAACATCCACAGATCCTGGATGGCCGGCCCCGTGCGCGCATCGTCAAAGTCCACAAAACACGGACCGCCGCCCTCGCCTTCCACCCACAGCACATTGCCGGCATGACAGTCGCCGTGCAGCCGCAGCGTAGCAACCTGGCCGGCACGGCCAAAACAGTGACGAACGCCATCCAGCGCCTGATCGACGACACCGAAATAGACATCCGCCAGATCCGGCGGCAGAAAACCGCCGCGCTGAAGAAAATCGCGGGGTTCCTCGCCAAAGCTCTGAATATTGAGTTCCGGCCGTTCGACAAAGGGCTTGAGCGCGCCCACCGCATGGATGCGGCCGATGAAGCGCCCCATCCATTCGAGGGTTTGTCCGCTATCGAATTCCGGTGCCCTGCCGCTTTGCCTCGGGAAGACCGCAAAACGCAAATCGCCGAACGTGTGCAGTGTCTTTCCACCGATGGCCAAGGGCGCGACAACCGGCAATTCCCGCTCGGCCAGTTCGGCGGAAAAAACATGCTCCTCAAGAATCGCCGCATCCGACCAGCGGCCGGCACGGTAGAACTTGACAACCAGCGCCGCGTCCTCCTCCATGAAAACCTGATAGACACGGTTTTCGTAGCTGTTGAGCGCCAGCAGACGTCCGTCCGGACGGAGTCCAACGCTCTCCAGCGCATCGAGCAGGGAATCGGGCGTCAGCCCGGCAAACGGCGTGGTACTGATTTTGGCATGCTTCATGCTGACGCTCCGGAAGACTGTACAAATCGTGTAGTCACCCTGTCAGGATACACCTGAACAGATGCCCGAACGTCATGAGGTTTCGCTAATGGCGACGACAGGCTAAGATTCGCCTCCGCGTTTGAAAGATCAGTACCGATGGCCAACAACTCGATTGAAGTCAGCGAAGAGGCCGGCGTACGCTACCTGCATTTCAGCATTGACTGGGTGCAGGGCGCCATGCGCATCCAGCGCCCGAATGCGCTGGAACTGGCCTATACGCGGGAGATGATGGCCGGGCTGCTGCTACGCCAGGCGCCGTGGCCAAAAACCGCGCTGCTCATCGGCCTGGGTGCCGGATCGCTGGCCAAGTTCATCTACCACAAGCTGCCCAACACCCAGATCACGGTCGTCGAAATCGACCCGCAGGTCGAAACCATCGCCCGCCTGCATTTCAAGCTGCCCGACGACCCGATGCGGCTACGCATCATCATCGCTGACGGCGCACAGTACATGCTGGAGGACGGCAAGAAGTTCGACACCATCCTCGTCGACGGCTTTGACAAGAGCGGACGCGCCGGGGTGCTCGACACTCTGCCTTTCTATCAGGCCTGCCGCGCTCGGCTAACGGAGAGCGGGCTGCTGGCCGTCAATCTGCTGGGTCTCAGCCGGGGGTTCAAGGCCAGCGCGGAACGTATTGCCACGGCTTTTGACGGGCGCTCCCTGGTTTTCCCTTCATGCAGCAGCGGCAACACCATCGCTTTTGCCACGGACGGCAATCCGGTCGACGTTACGCTGGATGAGCTGATCACCCGCGCCAATCATTTCAACAAGGAAACCGGCCTCAACCTGACACCAACGATCCCACGGCTTCAAGCCTCGGGAACGTTGGTTCAGGACCGGCTGCTCATCTAGTCAGGCGGCACGCTGGTGGTCGGCCTGCTTGGCATACAGGAACTCCAGCACCGCCGCCCGGTAATCCGTGTAGAGCGGATCATGCGCGAGCTCCAGCCGCTTGCGCGGACGCGGCAGATCAACCTTGAGCACCTCGCCAATCGTCGCCGCCGGGCCGTTGGTCATCATCACGATGCGGTCGGACAGCAGCACCGCCTCATCGACATCGTGCGTCACCATCACCGTCGTGGCCTTCGTCGCGGCGCAGATCTTCATCAGTTCATCCTGCAAGTTGGCGCGCGTCAGCGCATCCAGCGCGCCGAAGGGCTCGTCCAGCAGCAGTATCTTGGGCTGCATCGACAGCGCGCGGGCAATGCCGACGCGTTGCTTCATCCCGCCCGAGATTTCATGCGGATACTTGGCCTCGGCATGCATCAGGCCGACCAGCGCCAAAGCCTCATGGGTACGCGCCTTCAGTTTTGGCTTGGCTTCCTTTTTGCCAAACACCTGCTCGACGGCGAGATAGATGTTTTCGTAGCAAGTCATCCAGGGCAGTAGGGAGTGGTTCTGGAAAACTACCGCACGCTCCGGGCCGGGGCCGCCGATTTCACGCCCGTCGCAGATCAACACGCCTTCAGTCGGCGTGTTCAAGCCGGCGATCAGGTTAAGCAGCGTCGATTTGCCGCAGCCGGAATGACCGATCAGCGCGATGAACTCACCCTGGGCTATGTTGAGATCAATGTCACGCAGGGCGACAAACTTGCCTTTTTTGCGATTCTGCGTCACTTCGAAGGTCTGACCAACGCTCTCGATGCTGACAAATTTTTTCATGCTGAATCTCCAGGTAACGACGGCTTACGTATTCTCGTAACTGAAACGCTTGGCGATGGCGATCAGAAACTGCTCGAGCAGCAGACCGACGATGCCAATCACGAAAATCGCGATGATGATGTGCTCGACCTTGAGGTTGTTCCATTGATCCCACACCCAGAAGCCGATCCCAACGCCGCCAGTGAGCATTTCCGCCGCATCGATGACCAGCCAGGCGGTGCCGATCGACAGACGGATACCGGTCAGCATGTTGGGCTGCACGGCCTGAAAAAGTATCTTGGTGACGATCTTCCACTCGGAGTGCGCCTGTA
>JANNNT010000113.1:0-1781 GCA_031398685.1 Rhodocyclaceae bacterium
CGGTCAGCGCATTGGCTGCAAACAGTCCGCCGATGCCGCCTCCGACGATCGCGACAGCGGGACGGGACTGTGCCATGATCTGATCCTTGTTCTTGGTTCTTCTGCGTGAAAAAATTCTGTCGCGGCGTGATATCCTCACACAGGCCAAGGACTCAGGCCAAGGGATTTCGCTACCAGGCGCGAACAGGGCGGCCGACACCGGGAAGGCAACGATGCGCACATGGATTTTTGCTGGCCGTTCCATGGCCGCGCTGCTGCTGTCGATCGCGCTTTCTGCAGCCGTCACCGGTTCGGCGCCGGCGCAAGACTATCCGGACCGCGCCGTCAAAATCGTCGTACCCTTCGCTGCCGGCGGAACCGCCGACACCATTCCACGCTTTGTCGGCGAATGGCTGTCGCGCAAATGGGGACAGCCGGTCGTCATTGAAAACCGCACGGGGGCCGCGGGAAACATCGGCGCCGAATTCGTCTATAACGCTGCTCCCGATGGCTACACCTTGTTGTCGTCGCCGCCGCCGCCGCTGGTGATCAACCAGAATCTCTATCCCAAGCTCGGGTTCGATCCGGCGAAATTCGAGCCCATCATCGTAATGGCCCACGTGCCGAATGCGCTGATCGTCAATCCCAGGAATCTGAAGGTATCGAGCGTAGCCGAGCTCGTAGGTTATCTGAAGCAGAACCCCGACAAGGTAACCGCGGCCACGCAAGGAAACGGCACTACCTCCCATCTCACCGCCGCATTGTTCGAGGTGATGGCCGGGGTGAAGATGCGCTTCATCCCCTACCGGGGATCGGCGCCGGCGCTGCAGGGCTTGCTCGCCGGCGACGTCGACCTGATGTTCGATAATCTCGGCGTTTCGCTGCCGCTGGTCGAAGCCGGCAGTCTCAAACTATTGGCCGTCGCCGCCAGCAAGCGGCTGCCGTCGCTTCCCGACATGCCGACCCTCGCCGAAACGTTGCCGGGCTTCGAGGCGGTGGCGTGGTATGCGATCATGGCGCCGCCGAACACGCCGAAAAACATCACGGCCAAGGTCAATGCCGATGTGAACGAGGCGCTGCGCCAGCCCGAGCTGCGGGAACGCCTTCGAAAGCTGTCGGCGGAGACCTACGGCGGCTCCATCGAAAAGACCGCGAAGTACCTGCAGGAAGAGGTGGAGCGCTGGGGCAATGTGATCAAGGCGGCGGACGTCAAGCTGCAGTAAGGTGCGTCATTTCTCACCGGGGCCGGCCTTTGGCCTGTTGGCCTTGGTCACGTATCGCATCAATTCCGTTTTGACGTGGTGGATGTGGGCGCGCAGCAGATCAACCGCCTGATCGTATTGGCCATTGCGGCAATAATCCACGATCAGGGCGTGTTCGGCCTCGGCGCGGCGGAGGCCTTTGGTCATGATGAGTTGCAGGCGCGTATAGCGATCCGATGAATTCAGCAGGCGCGCCACCGTCGAGGAAAACATCTTGCTACCGGCGCGCGTCGCCAGGCTCGATGACGCGGAAACCAAACGTCGGCTCGATCGCGCCTACACCGTGTTGCCGGAGCTTGTCACGCTGAAGGCGCGTCCGGCCGGATCCTTGTCGGGCGGGCAGGGCAAGATGGCCGCGCTCGGCCGCGCGCTGATGCTCGGCACCAAGCTCGTCATTCTGGACGAACCGTTTCAGGGCCTCGCGCCGGTGCTGGCGCAGCGCTACGCCGAGGCGCTGCGGCGGCTGCGCGCGCAGGATTCCGACATCACCCTGCTGATCACGGAATCGAATCCGAAATTGCTGGAAACGTTTGCGGATAC
>JANNNT010000140.1:0-1969 GCA_031398685.1 Rhodocyclaceae bacterium
GGGTTCTCGCCGGCAAGATGAACAAGATCATTGCTGACGAATTACAGATCAGCATGCGTACCGTCGAAGTTCATCGCTCCAGTCTCTTTGACAAAATGGGCGTAAGAACGGCTGTCGAACTGGCGCAGAAACTCGCAGCAAGTTCAGGAAAAAAGGAATAGGCGATTTAATGATTTGAATCGACGATTCAATCGCCTATTGAATTCGCACAACCCAAAGACTTCTTGGCTTCCATTTCCCGATCAGCACCTGAATTTCACCTCGGAAGCGCCCGAAAAGCTCGCAAAGACCAGCAGTACTGGGTGACAACGCTGTTTTCACCACACTAAAATAATTTTCAGATGACTGACAACTCCCCTTCACACCCACACCCCCGATCGCCATCGGATCTGTTTGTTTCGTTCACGCTGCTCGCACTGCAAGGTTTCGGGGGCGTTCTTGCCGTTGTACAGCACGAGCTGGTCGAACGAAAACGCTGGATGACGGAAGAAGAATTCGTCGAGGAGTGGTCGGTCGCCCAGATCATGCCGGGCCCCAATGTGGTGAATCTTTCCATCATGATCGGCGCCCGCTATTTCGGTCTGCGCGGTGCCATGGCGGCCATGGGCGGGCTGCTGACGATCCCGGTCGTGCTGGTGTTAGCGCTGGCCGTGGCCTATGGCGAGTACGGCACCCATCCGCAGGTAATTGGCGCCCTGCGCGGCATGGGCGCGGTGGCGGCCGGCCTGATCATCGCCAGCGGGCTGAAATTGTTGTCCGCGCTGAAAAGCAACCCGCTTGGAGTCCCCGTCGGCGTTGCGCTAGGAGTTTCCTGTTTTCTCGGCATTGTCGTGCTGCGCTGGCCGCTGGCCTATCTATTGCTGGGGTTGGGCCCCTTAGGCTGTCTGCTGGCCTACCGGAAGCTCAAGCCGTGAGTACGACACCGACCCTTGTGCTGCAGTGGGCAGACTGGCTCAATCTTTTCTCGCATTTTCTTTCGCTCTCCTTCATGTCGGTGGGTGGTGCGGTTACCACCCTGCCGGAAATGCATCGCTATCTGGTTGATCAACTTCACTGGCTGAGCAACGACCAGTTCAATGCCTCGATTGCCATTGCTCAGGCTTCTCCGGGACCGAACGTGTTGTTTGTAGCCCTGATGGGCTGGAACGTCGGCATGAACGCCGGGGGCCTGATGACGGCCTTGCTCGGCAGCTTGATAACCATGACCGGCATTCTGCTGCCGAGTACGACCCTGGCCTATGTAACGGCGCGCTGGGCGCACCGCAACCGTGAATTGCGGGGCGTGCGCGCGTTCAAGTTAGGCATGAGCCCAATCGTGATTTCACTGCTGATCGCTACCGGCTGGATTCTGGCGAGTGCTCACAACGACCTGGCCAGGAACTGGCCCCTCGGGTTGCTGACTGCCGTCACGACACTCATCATCTGGCGCAGCAAAATGCACCTGCTCTGGCTGCTTGCCGCCGGCGCTATTCTCGGCGGACTTGGGCTGCTTTAGAGCACGTCCTTGAAAGGCCGGCCGAGCGTGTGGGTTCGAGATAATTTTCCATCAGAATCCGTGCGAAACGCAGCTCACAGAAAGATGAACACCCGTGCAAAGTGAGGTTGGAAACGCTTAAATTCAGTCGAATTTACCAACCCTCCACCCGTTCGACAAAGGTTGGAATATAGAGCCACATTCAATCAATGGCATAAAGCGATGTGGTTGAAAACTGGCTGTAGATACTCTGATGGCCAGCTTCGCTGAATGAATGCTTGCGTACAAGAATTGATGCTCTCGGAGCACGCATGCTGCCTTGCGGCATATTTTGAATTTACGGGCATCCGTAATCCGTGGTTGATTTTTTGTTGTGCACCGCAGTGTTGTGGCGACATACATGTATCGCTGGCGTCAGTTGTCCGAGTTCGGCCAGAACCGATCGGTGGCCAATTTACCCCAAGCGGTCGTTGGCGTGACCAACCGCGACGGGGA
>JANNNT010000143.1:0-7075 GCA_031398685.1 Rhodocyclaceae bacterium
GGCCAGCTTCCTGCCATTCTGATAGATGCCAATGTTCTCCGCCTCCACCGAGAGCGAACTCTCAAGAAAGTAGCGCTGCCGGCTTTCAAGCGGCTGATACAAATCCACGGCCAACGCGTTTCTCCGGCCCATTTCAGCACCGACAAGAAGCTCGCCGCCGAGCTTGTTCAGCCAGGTTTTCTCGTAGGCGGCACGCAGGGTATAGGACGAATCCTGCTTGAAATTGGTATCAAGACTCACGCCGAAGCGAAGATAATCCGGCCCCCAGCTCTTTTCCACCGGCATCACCTGCAGGATGTTGCGATCCCTTGCCGTCAGCAGCGAATAATCGACACTTTCGTACCAGCCATCACCGTAAATACGCAACATGTCCTGGTTGAGCCGCACATCGTCAACCGAGTCTCCCGGTTTGACCCGCAGTTGCCGCTCAACGGCCTCCGGATTGACGACCTTCAAGTCAGCAATCCGGATTTCGTGAATGGGTGGAGACGCCTGTCTGGCGTAAACGATAGTTTTCGTCCACGCCGCGTAGGCTTCTTCGTCGACCGAAAACACTTTCAGAAGATCCGCCGACGCTTCGGCCGCTTTTTTGCCGCGATCTGCCGTCTCCGAACTCTTTTGAAAATCGCCGGAGCCGATCCCTGTCAAATCAGGCTTGATCAGGATATCGGTCGGCTTGAGCGTGGCCAGCGAACGGGTGACGTTCTGTTCGGTCAGGATATTCACCATCTGTACCGAAACGGTGAGCAAGGAGCCAACATCCTGTGCCCTCATTAACGGCGAACCGACGTTCACCGCAATCACGATGTCCGCCTGGCAACGTGCACGCACCTCGTCGACCGGCACGTTATCCACCAAACCGCCATCAACCAGCTTGCGTCCCTGATAATCAACCGGCGCCATCAGGCCGGGCACCGACATGCTGGCGCGCATGGCTTTGGTCAGACTACCCTCGCGGAACACCACCTTGTCGCCGTTGCCGATATCCGTGGCGATGATCGACAGGGGCAAAGGCAACGATTCGATGTTGCGCTCGCCCAGATCGGAATTCACCAGACGGTTGAAAAACAGCTTGATCTTCTGCCCGGTGACAACCCCGCCCTGATAAGCGACGCCATTGCTGCTCACGCCGGTTTCCAGACCCGGCAGGAAACGCCTTGAAGTGCGCTTGCTGCGGTAATTGATCTCGGAAAAACTCGGATTGTCCTGGAACATATCGTTCCAGTCGGCTTTCGCCAACTCATTGCGCATCTCGGTAGGCGAAAGACCCGCCGCAAAAGCGCCGGAAACGAGTGCGCCCATGCTCGTCCCAGCCACACAGTCGACCGGCACCCGCAGTTTTTCCAACACTTCCAGCACACCGATGTGCGCCGCACCGCGTGCACCACCCCCGCCGAGCACCAGACCGATGCGCGGCCGGCCTGTTTCGGCAGCATGCGCAAACGCGCCGAACACCGTCACCACAACAAACAACGTCAGAATGGTTAGTTCTTTTCTCATTTCCAAAAAAGCTTTCTTGCGCAACAGTCAAGGGCCCGCATCGTACCAGATGGCCGGCAATGGTCTTGCCCTGGTGCCAGGCAGCGAGGGGATAAAATGCCATACGGTTGACGCCATGAACCCGGCTGACTGGTGCTATCCGCGTGACTTTCGAGCCGGGATCACAGCTGGAAGGCCAGCCAGAGCAGCAAGCCCTCGGCCAGTTCCCGAATCATGCCGGGGCGGCACGCAACATAGGGCGCCGACTCGTTCCGACGCGCGTCGATCCAGTGCGCGAAATCACGCACGGCCTTGCGGTCGTAGAAGGCAACCATCACTTCGTAATTGAGGAACAGGCTGCGCCCATCGAGATTGGCCGAGCCGGCGAGTGCCAGGTCGTCGTCGATCAGCACCGACTTGGCGTGGATCATGCGCGGATGCAGCCAAACGCGTGCCCCCACCGCGACCAGGTCGCGCAGCGAACGGTGGCGCGCATAGTCCGCCAGGCGATGGTTGGATCGGGCCGGCAAGACCAGATCGATCTCGATACCTCGGCGTGCCGCCAGGGTCAGCGCCATCATCAACCCGGTGTCGGGAACGAAATAAGCCGATACCGCCAGAATTCGCCGTTGCGCGGTAAAACAGCCGGAAATGAGCAGGGTATGGATGGTGTCATCCGGCCGGTCAGGGCCACTGGCCACCAGTTGGGCGAGTGTCTTCGTCTCGGGCGCGGGTGTTGCTGCAACCCGGGATTCAGCCAACCTGCAATCCGTGGCAAAAGCCCAGTCCTGCTCGAACTGTTGCAGCGCCTGTCCGGCAAGATCACCTTCCAGATCAAAACTCAGGTCGAGCCACGGCGTGCGCCCCAGAATCGGGCGCGGGTCGCCTTCGAAGTATTCAGCCGCCAGATTCCGGCCGCCACACCAGAAACGCGTGCCATCAGCGATGACCATCTTGCGGTGGTTGCGCAGGTTGGTTCGTCCGCGTTTTGGCGAGCGGAATGGCGGCACAAAACGAACGACTTCGACGCCCGCCTCGGCAAGCTTGTACAGGTCGGGATAGCCACCCAGATAGATGCCGATACCGTCGATCAGCAACCGGACTCTGACCCCCGCCCGCGACCGCTGCATGAGCCTGTCCGCAATATCGTCACCCAGGATGTCGCGCCCGAAAACAAAGGTGGACAGCTCCAGCGAGCGGCTGGCCCCGTCGATGATACGGCGCAGGGCGCCGAGCGCCTGCGTGCCGTCTTCATGCACACTGAGACCTTCATAGGCCACCGGGGCGGGCAAGCCCATGGCCAGGCCCAGCTGCTGTGAACGTGCCGCCGTGGCATGGGTCGTTGTCGCCGAAACGGCGACTCGTCGCGCCCCCTGCTCGGGGTGGGGTGCCACCACCTTGCGACTCCCGAAGGCAAGATACAGCGGCAAGGTCACATAAGGAACCAGCAGGATGCCCATGACCCAGGCAATGGCCGCTGAGGGATGACGACGCTGGTTCAGGCTGTGCGACGCTGCGACGTAGATCACCAGGCCCACGGCGATCAGCAGGACATTAAGGATTTCCCAGTGCCTGCCGATCAGATCGGTAACCAGCGTAAACAGCTCACTCATTGCGCGGCCCCGGCGTTAAGCGACCCTTTGCGTGACGCCGGCGCAGCAGGTAACGCCAAAACCAGCCGCCGAGAAGCGTCAATCCGGCGGCATAAGCCGCCACGGCATAATCCGAACGCAGGGATTTCAGGTCCGGTGCCGCCGGATCTTTAAGCGCCTGCGGAAAGGGTCGAGGCCCGACCGGAACGATCTGATGCTGGGCCGGATCCAGCGGCAAACGGCTTTGATATTCGCTCACACTGGCCGCCGGATAGTTGCCCCAGGCGCGACTTGACGGGAATTGCGGAATGCGGACCAGCATGATCTCCTCGACATCCTGCCTGAGCATTTCTTCGTAAGGCGTCAACACACGAGTCAGCGTTCCGCTGACCAGTTGCAGGAGATCGGCACCCGCCTGCTCGAAGGCAATGGCCGGCAAGAGCCGGGTCTGCTCCTCGGTTAAATAGTCAAACATGGCCTTGCCTTTGCTCAGACTGCCCGTTGAAACCGAAACCACGGGCAGACCGACTACCGCCTTCCACCAGCTGGTGGCGCCCAGGAGCGGAATCTGCCAGCCAAGCGTGCGCAGTGTCGAGACGCTTATTCCGGTGCAATTCGCGGTCGCGTGCTGATAAACGAACTGATGCCGGTAAAACTGGTTGAACACGCGGGCCAGCGCCGATCCGAGGTGCGCCGCCGTGCGCTCGTCGCGCAAGGTGGCGACCAGCATATAGGACGGCCGATACCAGGCCTGCCCGCTGTTGAGATCGGCAAGGTAGTTATCGAGCGGCACCATGGCCGCAAGGATGCCCTTTTCGCTTTCCGCATCGAGCGTGTAGTAGTTGGCCACCAGCCAGTCGTGCATTTGCCCCTGTGGGCCGACACGGCCCGTGAGCAAGCCGAAATGACCGCCGTGCGCCTCATCGTCATCGCCTTGCGCGCCGTTGAGCAGGATGCCGATCAGCGGGCGCCCGGCGCGGTGCGGTGCCGCGGCCGGATCACGCTGCCAGATCACTTGCGTCGCGAAGGCACTCTGCGCCCCGCCTCGCGGCGCGCTGCGAACGAACTCGCGCAGCGCTTGTGGTGTCGCCGCCACGGGCCTGAGTGGTGCCGCCGGATCGAGCCGGAAATCGGTCGGCCAGAGTGTACGCGCAACGAAACGCCCCGGCTCCTGCGTGCCACGCAGTCGCAGCACGCGCTGGCTGAAGAAGGCCGTGCTCTCGGCGTTGTAAAAGGATCGATTGGCGTCGAGACGTTGCACCAAAGCGAAGCGCTTTAGCCCCTCAGCGGTCTGCACATGCTCGCCGCGCGCATCGAGCCGCGCATTTTCGATCACCTGCGGCGACCCGACCCACACCAGCCCCGGATAATCCCGCGCCGAACCCGGCGGTGTCTGCGCGTTCCATTGCCGCAAATCGTCTGCCGTATGCAACTGCGGATCAAATCCGGCAATGACGTGACCGGTTTTGGGGACGGCAATCACCTCTCCGCGAAAGAACCACAACGCTTGCGGGACGGTGGCACACACCGGGTCCGGCGAACGATCCGCGCATTCACCGGTCGAAATATGGAAGTCGTCGGCAGGAAACAGACCATACGCCGGTGAAGCTTCAGCGGGGCTTGCTTGTGCGAGAATCATGGGGATACTGACCGAAGTACTCATGTAAATTCCATCATCGTATTTTAGCCATTCTAGCGGACTCGCCCGAAAATAACGAAAGACAGGGAATATGTATCACGGAGAACGATTCAACGCCTGGACACATCTCATCGGCACCGTACTGTCAGTCACCGGCACCGTCTTGCTGATCGTCATGGCGGCTGCCGTGGGCGACCCGTGGAAGATCGTCAGCGTCTCCGTTTTCGGCGCCACGCTGATCCTCCTTTACAGCGCCTCGACGCTTTATCACAGCCTGCGCGGGCGCGCCAAGCGCATCCTGCAAAAGCTCGACCACCTGTCGATCTATCTGTTGATTGCCGGAACCTACACGCCTTTCTGCCTGGTCACTCTGCGCGGCGCATGGGGCTGGACTTTGTTCGGCATCGTCTGGGGATTGGCCATCGTCGGCATGCTGCAGGAAATCAAGCCACGATCCGAAGCGCGAATCATGTCGCTGGTGATCTACGCGATCATGGGCTGGGTCATCATCGTCGCCGTCAAGCCCTTGCTCGACCAGCTCGAAACGGCCGGCTTCATATGGCTGGTCGCCGGCGGACTGTTCTACACCATCGGCATGGTGTTCTACGCCTTTGACAGCCGCTTCAGACACTGGCACGGCATCTGGCACCTGTTCGTCATCGGCGGCAGCCTGGCGCACTACGTCGCCATTGCGTTTTACGTTCTGTAGATCGTCGATTACGATTGTTGTCGACCTGCAGGTCTGGCGGAAAAAATGGGCGTCTATCCTCCATAGTGGGTCCGTCATCGACCGATTGAGCGGGGCGCAAGATCGACAAATCTCCATACCGGATGCCTAGGCGCATCGCCGTTTTCAAGAAAACCAGACCATGACCCGGACGCACGTCAAAACCGTCAGCATCGCCACCGATCGCGACAAGCCGCAATCCAAGGGACAGAAGGTCTTCAACAGCCTGATCAAGCAGATCGAAATACAGCGCGCCCAACTGGCCGCCTGGGAGGCCGCAGTTCCGCCTTACCAGCAAAAATACGCCAGCGAGCTACTGCCCCTGTTTGAAACCTCGGCGGACTTGCAAGTCAGGTTGGTGCATAGCCTTGACCAGGCTTGCGACCAAAAAGGAATAACAAAACCTGAACGGCGCAAAATCGCCGGCCTGATCACCGAGTTGGCCGGCCCGCTGATCGCGGAAAGAGGTGACGCGGTGCTGAAAACCATCTACAACAAACACAGCGAATCCGACTACGACAGCGAAGAAGCGGCGGCCTTGCAAGGCATGAAATCGATGCTGGAGGATGTTCTGGATATCGAACTGGGTGATGATCTGGGCCCCCTTTCGCCCGCGGATTTCCTGAAGCGTGCTCAGGCGCAAATGCAGGAACGACAGGCGCAGGAGGACGCTTAC
Source organism: Rhodocyclaceae bacterium (assembly GCA_031398685.1). Classification (GTDB taxonomy): domain Bacteria; phylum Pseudomonadota; class Gammaproteobacteria; order Burkholderiales; family Rhodocyclaceae; genus Propionivibrio. The sequence goes on from JANNNT010000143.1 coordinate 6,114, forward strand.
TGGCAGGCCCAGAACGAACGCCGTGCCAAGCGCAAGAAGTCAGCCAAACAGCTGGCCAGCGAAGCGCAGCAACAGGCCGAAGAACAGCAGATCAGCCAGTCCATCCGCGAGGTTTACCGCAAGCTGGCCAGCGCCCTGCATCCCGACCGCGAAACCGACCCGCAGGAACACCAGCGGAAAACGGCCTTGATGCAGCGCGTCAACCAGGCTTACGCCAAGAACAACCTGCTGAAATTGCTGGAACTGCAACTGGAGCTGGAGCACATCGACCAGACGACCATCAACAACATCAGCGAAGACCGGCTGAAGCACTACAACACCATCCTGAAGGATCAACTCGCCGAACTGCAACAGGAAATCTTCCATGTCGAAGACGGGTTCAGGTCACAGTTCGGCATCGACCCGTTCGTGCGCCTGGCTCCAAGTACCCTCATGCACCATCTGGCCAGCGACATCGCCGGCATTCAGCACACCATCAGAGCGCTTGAAAACGACCTGCGCGTGTTTGACGACATCAGGCAATTCAAGGCCTGGCTCAAGAACCTCCGGCGCCGGCGCGCAATGGAGCATTACGACGACTGCCCGTTCTGAGGGACGGCGAGCAGCACTGGTCTGCAGGGCAATAAGCACGGGTATCTTCACGGCGAATGCCGCACAAGCCAATGTTCATAAGGCACTCCGGACATGCATCGCCAGGATCGCCATTTTTCGGCCATTGCCGCCGCCTCGTAGGAGCCCGGTTTTGCTGGGCGATTGCAGCGCTGGCCAATCAAACGCCTATCGCGCAGAAATCCGACCAAAAGAAGTGCAGAGCTGCGCTCCTACAAAAGCAGCCCCGACAAGGGGTGGTGAGCCAGACCGGCGGTGAGCCAGCCGTGCAGTCCTGCAGGCAGTTGGCGGATGACGGCCTCGGCGGCGTCCTTTTGCTCAAACCCGGCAAAAACGCAGGCGCCGGAACCGGT
>JANNNT010000146.1:0-16445 GCA_031398685.1 Rhodocyclaceae bacterium
ACGCTGCATGTCGGCGTTGAGGCCGACACGCTGACCATCGAAGGCGAGCTCGATCTGCGCATTCCCGAGGGCATGGACGCCAGCCACGCCGAGGTCAGCCTGTCGCGCTACCGGCGGGCCTTCACCCTGAGCAAGGAACTCGACAGCGAGAAGGTCAGTGCCGAACTCAAGCAGGGGGTGCTCAAACTACGCATTCCCAAGGCCGAACACGCCCAGCCCAAGCGCATCCAGATCAGCGTCGGTTGATCTTTGAACAAGGGACAAAAGAGTCCGACTCTTTTGTCCCTTGTTGTAGTGCTACGAAAAACCGGCCTGCGACGCCCGTCAATTAGCGATCTGCGGAAGCCTGCCCCGGAAAGGGTATGGATACTTGCGCTCAGGGCATCATGCTCGGGTAGACGTTTCCTTGGGTAATGGTTCTCCGCCGAACGCACAGACCTCAGGGCTGGAGGGGACCGCAAAGCGCTGAAACAATGTCCACCTGATCCAGGTAAATATCTCGCCGTTTGTCGTACAGCGGGATGGTGGTGCCGTTAAGCCGGTTCTGCGTCAGCGCATCAAGATCGACGTCGGCAATCACCACTTGTTCCATATTGACCACCCCTTCTGCAGCGATGCCGTCGCGAGAGAAGCCGAAATCGGACGGCGTCAGGATGCTGGCCTGACCGTAGTGCATGCTCAACCCTTCAACCGGCAGGTTGCCCACGGTGCTGGTCATGGCCACGTAAACCTGGTTTTCGATGGCGCGTGCGTGAGCGCAGTAACGCACCCGCCAGAAGCCTTGACGGTCATCGGTGGATGACGGAACGAACAGGATGTCGGCACCCGCCTCGCAGACTTGCCGGGCCAGTTCTGGAAACTCAATGTCGTAGCAGATCAGGATGCTGATGGCACCGTAGTCCGTATGGAATAGATGAAGCTTGCTGCCCGGCGTCGTATCCCATTTTTCACGCTCCCAGCGGGTCAGGTGAATTTTGTCCTGCATGAACACGTCGCCCTTTGGCGAAAACATGAACGCGGTGTTGTAGAGCAGACCGTCACGAAGGTTGGGATGGCTTCCGGCAATCAGGTAGTAGTTGTATTTCCTGGACAGCTCGGCCATAAGCTCCTGATAGCGCGGCGTAAAGTCATGCAGGCGGCGCACGGCGGCCCTGATGTCGGTATCGGCATCCATGAAGGACATCAACTGGCTGGTGAAAATCTCGGGCAGCACGACGAAATTCGGTTTGTATTCCGCCGCCGCCTTGAGGATAAAGCGGACGTGGTTTTCAAAACCATCCCAGTCGTCGATGCGTCGGAGCAGGTATTGCACAGCGGCAATTCGGACTTTCACAGGATATCTCCTTCGAGGATGCGCCTCGGTTTCTTACTGTTGTAGCGCGGGTTGAGCCAGACAATCAGCGAGGCATGCCCGAGACTCTCCTGATCATCAGGAAGGTAGCCTTCGACGGTACCGCAGAAACTGAATCCCTCGCGCAACTGGAAGCTGAGTACCGGATCGAAGATGTCGCCCCACACGACTTTCTGGGCGTAGAGCAACGCCGAGGTGTGGTCTGCATGGTGCTGGTAACCGGGCAGACGTCCGCAGGCGATGATGCGTTTCAGATTGAGTTTGCGGCAGATTTGCCGACGTCCGCGATAAAGGGCATGTCCGATACCCGCGCCGCGAAACTCGGGGTGCACAAAGACTTCCGCACCATACAGGGTGCGGCCCTCGGGGTTATGGGTGTCAAAACTTCCGCGGGCGGTAATTTCCTTCCACGTATGTTCGACATCCCACTCGTCCCATAAAATCGTGAGCGAGCTGGCGGCTCCGACCAGTTGCCCATCGATCTCGGCAATAATTTGCCCTTGGGAAAAAGCGTCGATCTGTTTCAGTAGCAGGTTTTCACGCCAGGGTTGAATCGTCGGATAGACGCGTTTCTGAAGCTCGATCAGCGGCTGGATGTCGGCCGCGCGAGTGTGTCGGATTAGAATTTTCTTGCTCATTTCACGCGACGATCCTGTTTGATTAGCGGCGATGTGCGTCTGAAGTTTAACAACGTTGTGGCGGAGATGTGCTGGAGTTCTGAACGCGTGAGCTACCTTATTGAATCTGACGTGCTGGATGGACACCCGACCTGGCCTGCCCTCGGCGCGCTAATCCCCGGAATACCTGAGTTGTTGCTTAAGCCTGCTCGGCTGGGCAATGTGGTCCAGCGGCAGAACGTGCGTCTGCTTTACTTTTTGCAGTGCGATATTGGTCTTGATGTGGGCCACACCGGGCAACCGCAACACGCGTTTCATCATCAGTTCGGAGAACGCCTGCAAATCGGGGGCAACGATGCGCAGCAGGTAGTCGGCGTCGCCGCTCACCGAGAAGCACTCCATCACTTCCGGCATGGCCGCTGCGGCACTCTCGAAAGCTTCCGATTGCGCTTTGCCATGGTGTTCCAGAATGACCTGAGCGAACGCCGTCACGCCCAGGCCGATGGCTTCGGGATCGAGCAGTGCAGCGTATCCGGCAATGAGGCCGGTTTCGGCAAGGCGTTGCAGGCGACGGCTGATCTGCGATGCCGAAAGATGCACGGCTTCGCCCAGCGTTGAGTTGGTAGCATTGCCGTTGCGCTGCAAGGCGTCGAGCAACGACAGGTCATACCGATCGAGGGTGATTGTTTGCATGGTTCAATCCAATTGTGCACGTTCTGTGCATGGTACAGCGAATAGGGACCGAATAAGGAACACATCATGCGCAGAAATCGCGTGACAATAGGTTCATCATTTCTTACACGGACTGGCGCCATGAATCTCACCGAATCCCTGCTACACGCCCTCAAGGATCATGGTGCCCGCCAGATTTTCGGCATCCCCGGCGACTTCGCACTGCCCTACTTTCGCATCATCGAGCAATCGAAGATTCTGCCGCTGTACACCTTGTCGCACGAACCGGGCGTTGGTTTTGCCGCCGACGCTTCGGCGCGGGTGAACATGGGACTGGGGGTCGCTGCCGTAACCTACGGCGCCGGGGCGTTGAACATGGTCAATGCGGTGGCTGCGGCTTACGCCGAGAAGTCGCCGGTGGTGGTGCTCTCGGGCGGCCCGGGCAAGGGTGAATCGCGTTCCGGACTGCTCTTGCACCATCAGGCCAAGACGCTCGATTCGCAGTTCCAGATGTTCAAGGAGATCACCTGTGATCAGGTCAAGCTCGACGACGCGGCGCGGGCACCGGCCGACATAGCGCGCGTTCTGGCCAGTTGCCTGCGCAACTCGGAACCGGTCTATATCGAGATTCCGCGTGACATGGTTGGCCTTCCCTGCGAGCCGGTAATTCGTGACGCGGAACCCGAAGTCGACCAGGACGCGCTGGACGCCTGTGTCGAGGAAATCCTGGCCTGCCTGAAGCAGGCAAAATCGCCGGTCATGATGGCCGGCGTCGAGGTTCGCCGCTACGGACTGGAAGACAAGGTGTCGCTGCTGTCGCGCCGCCTCGGCTTGCCGATCGTTACCAGTTTCATGGGACGTGGCTTGCTGGCCGCGCACGATGCACCGCTGGTCGGAACCTACATGGGCGTGGCCGGCTTGCCGGAAGTCACGCGTCTGGTCGAAGACTCGGATGGTCTGTTCCTGCTCGGGGAAATTGTCTGCGATACCAATTTTGCGGTGTCCGAAACCAAGATCGACCTGCGCAAGACAATCCAGGCGCTCGATGGCCGGGTGAGCATGGGCTATCACACCTATCCGCACATCCCGCTCGCCGCCTTGGTCGAACGCATGCTGGAAAGCGTTGATCAAAGCGACAAATCCTTTTCAGTAAAACGCCAGGCCTTTCCCTACGGGCTGCTCGCCGATGGGTCCTCGATCACGCCGACCGACATCGCCACCGCCGTCAACGACCTGATGGCCGAACACGGCACGATGCCGATGGCCTCGGACATGGGCGACTGCCTGTTTACCGCGATGGAGATCGAATACACCCCGCTGGTTGCACCGGGATACTACGCCACCATGGGTTACGGCGTTCCGGCCGGACTGGGTCTGCAGGCGGCAACCGGCCAGCGCCCGCTGATCCTGGTCGGTGACGGCGCGTTCCAGATGACCGGATGGGAATTGGGGAACTGCAAGCGTTACGGCTGGGACCCCATCGTCCTGCTCTTCAACAATTCCAGCTGGGAAATGTTGCGGACCTTTCAGCCCGAGTCCTCATTCAATGACCTCGGCCACTGGGGCTTTGCCGAAATGGCGGCCGGACTGGGCGGACATGGCGTGCGCGTAAACACGCGAGCCGAATTGAAAGCCGCTCTCGACCAGGCGGTCAGGACACGCGGACAGTTTCAGCTGATCGATATCACGATTCCGCGCGGCGTACTTTCAAACACCTTGCAGCGCTTTGTTGCCGGAGTGAAACGGCTTACGGCAGAGAAATAGCTCGCACGCAACCCCGCAATAGTTGCGGCTTGGCGGTCGGCACCTACTCAATGCCGACGACTGTTGCATTGGCGGTTATTATGTGACGTTGCCCACTCAAGAGAAGCACTTTCCGAATGCTAAAAGAAGTTCAAGAGAAGTCCAAACTCGCCGTCGTGGCGGCCGTCCAGCTACCGGGCGTGAGCGACGTCGAGTTCGAGGCATCGCTGACCGAGTTGCGCGAGCTCGCAAAAACGCTGGGGTTCGCGGTCGTGCACAACTTCATGCAGAAGCGCTCCGGCTTCGACAAGACGGCCTATCTGGGCACCGGAAAGCGACAGGAGATTCGCTGCTTCGTGAACAACGAAGTCAACGAACTCAACGAATTCGAGGCCGGCGAACTGGATGCAACGGCGCCGACCGCCGCCCCGTACAGCGGCGAGATCGACGTCGTCTTTGTCGACCACGAGATCTCACCGTCGCAGGCGCGCAACCTCGAAAAAGAGGTGGGCTGCGAAGTGATGGACCGCACCATGGTCATCCTCGAAATTTTCCACCGCAACGCGCGCTCCCGTGCCGCACGCGCGCAGGTGGAGATCGCGCGCCTCGGTTACATGGCGCCGCGCCTGCGCGAGGCAGCGAAGCTCGCGGGGCCGCAAGGGCGCCAGCGCAGCGGCCTCGGCGGCCGGGGTGCCGGCGAGTCGCACACTGAGATGGACCGACGCAAGATCCGTGACCGTATCGCCGAACTGCAGCTTGAGATCACCGCGATGGACGTCGAGCGCAAAACGCAGCGCGCGCGGCGGCAAGCGAGCCAGGGACTCGCTTGCGTAGCGCTCGTCGGCTACACCAACGCCGGCAAGTCCACCTTGATGCGCGCCCTCACCGGCAGCGAGGTGTTGGTCGCCAACAAGCTCTTCGCCACGCTCGACACCACCGTGCGCGCGCTCCACCCCGAGAGCATCCCACGCGTGCTCGTCAGCGACACAGTCGGTTTCATCAAGAACCTGCCGCACGGCCTCGTCGCCTCGTTCAAGTCAACGCTCGACGAGGCGCTTGATGCCTCGCTGCTGCTCCACGTCATCGACGCCAGCGATCCGGGGTTTGAACGCCAACTCGAGGTCACCGACGACGTGCTTGGAGAGATCGGCGCGCAGGTCGTGCCGTGCATCCGTATCTTCAACAAGATCGATCACGTCGGCGACGCCGCGGCACAAGATGAACGCGCAACGAAGCTACGTGCGCAGTACCCGGATTGCATCGTAATGAGCGCGCGCCGCCATGGCGACATCGCCAAGCTCCGCGAGGCGATCATCGCGTCTTTCCAGCAACACCTTGTAGAGGACGAACTTTTCCTTCCCTGGTCGGCACAGCAACTGCGCGGCGGAATCTACGCGAGCTGTGAAGTGCTGGAGGAGCGCGCAGACGGTGAGGGGGCGTTCTTCCGCGTGCGCGGCGAGCGCGACGCCGTGAACGGTTTGCGCGAGCAGTTCGCCCAGGTACGATGAAGTCTGAGCAGTTGTACCCGCAGGCAGCGCATCGCCTTCACGCCTCTCCCGCCGTGCGCGCACTGCTCTGGCTGTGTGGTGTAGCGGCGCTGCTCCACGCCGCCCTTGGTGTCGTTCTGCCCGGACTGCCGACGACACCTTTCGTACTCGTCGCCGGGGCCTGCTTCGTTCGTGCCTCTCCACGCGCTCACCGCTGGCTGCTGCGCAACCGGCTGTTCGGGCCACTCCTTCGCGAATGGGAGGAGCACCGCAGCGTGCCGCGCAGAGTCAAGCGCTTAGCATTGGCCTCGATGCTGATACTGGCGTCCGCATCAATCTGGTTCTTCGCCGGGAAACCCTGGATACAAGCCGCCGTATTGGGCGGAATGCTGGTCGGGGCGGTGGTGCTAAGTCGCACTCGATCACGGCATTAAGTTCTTAAACAGCGCTTTAGGCTTGCCGAATGGCCATCAAACGTGGCCGAAAACGGAGGTGGAAAATGAATGGAGTGGCTTGGAAATTTCGCGCAGCGATGCTGCTGCAGCTGGTTTGTGCCAGCGTTGCCGCCTGGCTTGCCGTCAACGTTTTCGGTGGCGGGGCGCTGGGCTGGAGCGGTGCTTTCGCCTTCCTGGTCGTTGTTTCTGCCATCCTCGCGTTGCTTATCGGAAGTGAAATAGTCAGGCGAGTTAATGCCTTGCGCAGCGTGATCGGGCGCATGTGTCAGGATGGCGACCTGACTCAGCGCGCGCCGATCGTCGGCAGCGACGAGATCGCACAGACGGCGGCAGAGTTCAACAGACTGATCGAGAGTTTCCAGACGATTATCGGCAAGGTTTTTTTCAATTCCGTCGAAGTTGCCCGCGCGTCGCAGCAACTGATTGCCGAAGCAAATCGTGTCGCGTCCGGGTCAAATCAGCAACGTGAGGCGGCCCTGGCCACGGCCAATGAGATGAACCTGCTGACGGAAAACATGAATCAGGTCAGCCAGAACGCGCATGAGACTGCCGGCCTCTCGGAGACATCCAGTGCGCTTTCGGCCGAGGGCATGACGATCGTGCACAACGCGTCGGCTGAAATGGAACGAATTTCGGTCTCCGTTACCCAGTCGGCACGGGTGGTTTATGCCCTGGGTGAGCGCTCCACCGCGATCAATGGCATTGTCCAGACCATTCGCGAAATTGCCGATCAGACCAATCTGCTGGCACTCAACGCCGCCATTGAAGCCGCACGCGCCGGTGAGCAGGGACGCGGCTTTGCCGTGGTGGCGGATGAGGTACGCAAGCTGGCTGAACGAACGGCCAAGGCCACTGGCGAAATCAGCCGGATGATCAGCGCAATTCAGGGCGAGACGCAAAGCGCGATCGTCAGCATCGAAGCCGGCACCGGGCAGGCCAAAAATGGCGCCAATCTTGCGCAGCAGGCGGCCTCTTCGCTCGAGCGGATCAATAGCGGTGCCCGCGTGACGATGGAGAAGGTGGATGCCATCGCCTCGGCGGCCGCTCAGCAAAGCAGGGCCGGACACACCATTGCCGAGCACGTGACCAGCATCATGAAAATGGCGGAGACAAACAGCGCCGCAGCCGAAAAAACACTCAGCGAGGCCACCCAGCTGGATTACCTGGCGTTAAATCTGAAGGAAATCGGCAACGTTTTCAAGCTCGGCCCGGCGGGCGACAAGGCGGTAGCAACTCACGCCAGGATGCCGGCAATCGTCAAGCAGGCGGCGCAGGCCGTAAGCCTGATTCTCGACAAGGCGGTTGATTCCGGGCGGATCAGGATTGACGATCTGTTTGATGACACGTACCAGCCGATAGCGAATACGAAGCCGCAGAAATTCAAAACACGTTTTGACGACTTCGCCGACCAGACCCTGACGTCGGCGCAGGAGCAGTTGCTCGATCAGAACGCGTGGATTGTCTATGGAATTTCGTGCAACCGGAAAGGCTACGTTCCGACACACAACCGAAAATTCTCCCAGCCGCTGACCGGTAATGAAAAGATTGATTTTGTGGGCAACCGTACCAAGCGGATTTTTGACGATCCGGTGGGTCGCCGTTGCGGTGATCATGAACAACCGTTCCTGCTGCAGACTTATCGCCGCGACACCGGCGAGGTCATGCATGACATCTCGGCACCGGTGTATGTCAAGGGCCGGCACTGGGGCGGTTTCCGCATTGGCTACAAGACCGAGGTCTGACGCGGCAGGAAACCCTTCCAGCGCAGGGCGGCTGAACGCCAGGTTCTAGCAGCCAGATTATTATCGATCCCGATCCTGCCGGCTCTCCTGCCCCACACAAGCGCCATCCGAAGGTTCGAGTCGTGGGAAATGTTCGCCGACAACGACTTTGTTGCGGCCCGTTTGCTTGGCGCGATACAAGAGTTGATCAGCCTCATTCAGCAAACTGTAGAAGCCGAGGTCTCGCCCTTTCAATTCAGTGAGTCCAATGGAGATGGTGACCTGCACTTCCCCTCCCTCCGGCGGAACGATGCGAGCAGCCGCTACCGTCGAGCACAGCCGTTGTGCGACGTCCATGGCGCTAGTCCCGTCTGTTTCGAGGATAACGGCAGCAAATTCCTCGCCGCCAGTACGGCCAAAGATATCTACGTTACGCAGCGTGTCGCGAATCAGGCATGACACGTTCTGTAGAACCAAATCACCAACGCCGTGCCCCCACGTATCGTTGATTATTTTGAAGTGGTCGATATCGATCATCATCAGCGTGAACGGCCTTTGGTAGCGGTTCGAACGGACCAACTCGCGCTCTGCCAATTCGACAAAGTAACGTCGGTTGAACAGGCCCGTCAGGTAATCGGTACGTGCCTGAGTTTCTGCCTCTTCCTTGAGGGTGCGTTCAGTTTCAAGTGTTTTCTGCGTCAATACGAGATCCATTGCGGACTGCTGCGCTTCCTGAAGCAACCTGCGTATGCGCGCGTTCAAGATCATGGCAAACAGGCTGCCTATGATCAGGCCGTTGGCGATCAGTGTTTGCCTGCCAAAGAGATAGCTCTTTGTGGCCGTCGGACTGGTGATACTGGAAAACCAAAACACGGTAAAAATGAGCGTGACCGCAACAAAGACGACTTGCAGTTGCCGTCTGCTCGGCGACTGTTCCTTGCGCAGGAAAAAGGCCATGATTACGAAATACCACCACGAGGCTCTGATCAGCACCAGGTTGACGATTACGGCAAAGGGAATATAACCCAGCAGCATGGCTACAAGTTGGACCGGAAATACCAGCAGAAACATAGTCAACCCGCGCATCAGTATCGGCGGCGGCTGATAAGGCTTGAACAGTTCGCGACAAAAAAGCAGGGTTGTGAAGCTGACAGCGCAGTAGGGAAGGGCGGAAGTCCATTCAACCAATGGCGGAAATCCTACCGGAATCCAGGGTGCCAAATAGCCCGTAATGGATAGTCCGTACAGGGTGAATACAGCTTGGTGAATGGCAAACAGGCCGACTACCGGCAGCCGGTCCAGGAAATAGCTCTGGATCGCCCAGAGGAACAGGAACAGCATGGCGGTCACAAAAAACACGTTCAGGAGGTCGAACTGATTGTCCTGGCGCTCGGCCTCGTCGGGCATCAAGGCTTCGACAGTCAACTGCGACGTACTCTTGGTTTTGAGGCGAAGGTAGAAGGTTGCCTCAGGCGCGGCCACATTCACGACAAAACCCAGAGAACTCCTGGCACGTTCGCGTTCATCGTACGCGTAGTGGTTGCCGGTTACTCTTGACTTCCAGATTGACGGATCAGCTTCATCGGTTTCGTAAAGTCGAATCTCATTGAGAAAAGGTTGGCGAATAAACAGAACCGCCGCGTTGCCTTGGGAAGGCGCCCGGACACGCAAGCGCAACCAATGTACGGAGTTGGTTAGACCCTTGGAGAGCGTTGGCCCGACCGGATGGAACTCGCGATTCGCCACATCAGCGATGGCCAGAGAACCGGACACGTCTTCCAGCACGGCGCGGGAAATGATCAGATCTCCCGCTTCGACTAACGGAGCAAGTATTAACCCGACGATCAGGAGCAGCGTGCTCAGGAAATACTTCATAGGGTCAGTATACGAAGATCCATCACTGGATCCGGGCAGGGGCAATCAGAAAATTCGCTGGTGTTCATGACGCCGCCGGCGGCCCGATTTTGAAGATATTCCAGGCATTCTGCCTCGGCCAGTGCTGGGCTATAGAGATACCCCTGAAACTCATCGCAACCCAGCTGTTCAAGTAAAGCTTGTTGATCACGGGTTTCAACATACTCGGCTACGACCCGGATCCCGGACGCTTCCCCCAGTTGAACCACCGAAGTAATGATATCCCTGCAATTCTTGTCGTGAAGCACTTCTTTGGTCAACACGCCATCGAGCTTGATGGCATTGAATCGGAAGCGGCGGAGATAGAGCATGGAGCTGAACCCCATGCCAAAGTCGTCCATCTCAAGATAGATTCCAAGAGATTCCAGACCCTTCAGCGTTTTGATTGACAAGGGATCGTCGGGTACATGCTGCGATTCGGTCAACTCCAGGCCAACTTCCCAGGCTAAAAGTTGGTTTGTTTTTAAACGCTCATCAACAAACGCCAAAAGCGTGGCGTCTCGCAATTGCAGTGGTGAAAGATTGATCGACATGCGCAGATCTTGTATTCCAGCCGACTTCCAACGGTGCAGTTGCTGGCAGGCCATAGTGATCGTCCAGCGCCCAAACGGGATGATCTGATGTGCCTCCTCAAGCAAGGCGCAAATGACCGCCGGTGAAATAAAACCAAAATGGAGATGCTCCCAACGCAGCAATGCCTCGACTCCAATCACCCTCCCTTTTCGATCATGCTGGGGTTGATAGGCGAGATACACCCGGTCTGAGTCTGCGTCGATGTCCCGTAAAAACTCATGCAACAGTTTACGCGACGTATGGCCAATATCATCATGGCGATCGAGAACATTTCCGTGTTGCAACTTGATGCTTCCGATCTCAGCGACTATCCGACGCACATTGCTGAAATTTTCAGTATTTCTCTGCCGCTCCGCAATCCTGACAAACGGCGCATAAATCATTGCACTCATGACAATATTGAAAAGTTGTAATGCACCGCCATGCCAGCTACCTGCATTTAGCGTTCCCGCCAGAATCGGTGGTGTCATCCACGGAACCACGGTTACATCGAGCACCACCAACCCATAACGGATACAAAAAAAACTGACCACGGCCTGCATCAGCGGGGCGATCAGAAAAGGAAGCAAATAGATCGGATTAAAAATTATGGGCAGGCCAAATATCACCAACTCGTTAATGTTGAAAAGAGAGGGAATCAGTGCATATTTGGCCACACGCCGGGCCTCGCCTTGCTGGGCATAAATCTGGATGGCCAGTAGCAAACCGAGCGTTGAACCCGCTCCACCAATATGCACGTACAGATTGAAAAACGTTGTGGTTATGTCAAACACTTGTTTTGCGTTGCCCGGGGTGGCAAACAAAACGGGATAGATGCTTTCCAATACGTTCCAGCCGTGGATACCCACAAACCACAACATCTGGTTCAATAGACCAAGCACTAGGAGTCCGGGCAGCTGGCTACCGAATGCGTCATTGAACGAGATTGCCCCGTCTCTGACCCATAGACTCAAATCAAACGACAGCAGTGACAATCCCTGACTGGCTAGAACAAACACGGTTACCGTCGTAACCACGGGACCAATAGCGTTTAGTGCGAGATGGAGGGCAGGATCAAGATCATAGGTTTTCTGTCCAAATCCCAGCACCTTGAAACGAGTGAAAAAGAGGAACAACTCGGTGCTAAGAATCGCCACAAGGATCGCGGGCAGCACATTGCGCGGCCCGAGTTCCCATGCTCCGGTAGCGAGGTTCGAAAATCGGGCAAGGATAAAGAAATTCACCAGCGAAACTATCGCCACTAAAGGCGGTGAAATTTCCACTATTTGGCGATCTCTCGTTTCAACGGCAAGAAAATGGCTGATTAAAACAACCAGACACAAGGCCATAATGCCGCTGCTGGCATTCCAGGCCAGTATCGCCATCTCACGCCATTCATTGCCAAGCGTCAGAGCTGTCTTCGGGAGCACAGCAGAATACGGGAAACTGCCTAGCAACAACGCTATAGCTCCGACAAAAACTACCGGGAGTAGCAGAACGAGACTGTTGCGGATCGCCCTTAACCAGCGATGTTCAGACAGCCGTTGCAAAAACATAAGTGAACGGATTTTTTCACCTGGATGACATATTGACTAGACGGCCAGATTAACATGGCGTGCACACCTGACTGGCTAAAATTTGTTTTTGTGCACCGCTGGAAGGCTATCCAATCGCCTTGCTGTTGTAGGCACAAACGTCATCACTGTCGTGACCTATCTTCGGTAACGGACCTCCCGTGACAATTCCAGTCGTAATCAACCGTGAGCGGGGCGTGGTCGCTGAATCGCTGCTCCTTGTAAATTCCTGCTCCTTTTATGGCGGCTGCGATTTCTACTGTTGCCAGTTGATAATCAAGCCGCCATCCAACGTTTTTCGCCCAGGCCTGACCACGATTTGACCACCAGGTGTAGCACTCGTCGGTCGTTGCCGGATACATTTTGCGATACACGTCGCACCAGCCGCCTTCGTCCAGCACGCGGCTGACCCAGGTGCGTTCCTCGGGCAGAAAACCGGAATTCTTCCTGTTGCCCTTCCAGTTCTTGAGATCGATTTCCTGATGTGCGATGTTCCAGTCGCCGCACACCACCACATCGCGCCCCATTTTTGCCAGATCAGCGAGATGCGGGTAGAAGATGTCCATGAAGCGGAATTTGGCGTCCTGCCGCTCGGACGAGCTCGAACCGGAGGGCAGGTAAAGCGAGATCACCGAAAGATTGCCGAAGTCGGCGCGCAGATAGCGACCCTCGGCGTCGAATTCCTTGTTGCCTACACCTTCGATCACCGCGTCGGGCTTTTGCCGGCACCACAGCCCGACGCCGCTATAGCCTTTCTTTTCAGCGGCGTGGTAATAGGCGTGCATACCGGCCGGCGCCTTCATTTCTTCAGAAAGATCGGCATGCTGGGCTTTCAGTTCCTGCAGACAGACGACATCGGCATTCTGGGCGGCAACCCAGGGCAAAACGCCTTTGTTCCATGCCGAGCGAATGCCGTTGAGATTTAGGGTAATGATGCGTAACATGTGGAATCCACGCCGTATCGGCTTTGATTGTTTCAGAAAAGTGACTTATGGACTTTCGTCAGGAATTCATCGAATTTGCCCTCGCCCAGAACGTCCTGCGTTTTGGCGAATTCAAGACCAAGGCGGGACGGCTGTCGCCCTACTTCTTCAACGCCGGCCTGTTCAACGACGGCACAGCGCTGGATCGGCTGTCGCAATTCTACGCCAAGGCGATCCTTACCAGCGGCATTGAGATCGACGCACTGTTCGGGCCGGCCTACAAGGGTATTCCGCTGGTCGCCGTGAGCGCGCTGGCGCTGGCGCGTGCCGGGCGCAACCTGCCCTTCGCCTTCAATCGCAAGGAAGCCAAGGATCATGGCGAGGGCGGCAGCATTATCGGTGCGCCGCTGACCGGGCGCGTACTGATTATCGACGATGTTATTTCGGCCGGTACGTCAGTCCGCGAGTCCGTCGAATTGATCCGCGCAGCGGGTGCTACACCCTGCGGCGTAGTCATCGCGCTTGACCGCATGGAACGTGGTACGGGCCAGCTGTCTGCGGTGCAGGAAGTGGCCCGCGACTACGGCATCCCGGTGGTGGCCGTGGCGACGCTCGACGACCTGATGGCCTATCTGCGCGAGCGTCCGGATTTCAAGGATCATGAAGCGGCCGTGGCGCGCTACCGGCAAGAGTACGGCGTTGCCCGTGGCGCGTAGATTCCGGACATTGACCTTCGTGCTGGCGGTTTCGTCGGCGCTTTTGTCAACATTCAGCGGCCCGACCCTGGCCGCGGGCAACGTCTATTGCTGCGTCGACGCTACCGGAAAACAGATTTGCGGCGATCTCTTGCCGCAAATCTGTTATGGGCGCGCCTATCGCGAACTGGGCGATTCCGGCCGGACACTGCGCACGGTCGAAGCGCCGCTGACGGCCGAGCAGCGCACGCAGCGGGCGGCGGAAGACGAGAAGCGCAAGGTGGAAGAAGTTGTTTTGCGCGAGAAACAACGTAAGGACCAGGCGCTGCTTAACACCTACGGCAGCGTACGAGACATCGAGGCGATGCGCCTGCGCGCCCAGGACGATGTAAATAAGTCGATCACCGCCGCCGAGACCAGAATCGCGGAGATTCGTGCCCAACGCAAGAAATTCGAGAACGAAGCCGAGTTCTACAAGAAGAAAAAACTGCCGGCTGAGGTTCAGAAGGGCCTTAGGGATGCCGATTACGAAATCAAGGCACAGGAGTCGATCATCGAGTCCAAGAAGAAGGATCTCGATGTCATCCGCGAAAAATACGACGAAGACAAGCGCCACTTCACTGATCTCGTCAAGCGTGGTCTGACGCGCTGAGGTTCAGTGCCCCCGCTGTTCCGGCGGGGGCTTTGTTTCTACCCGAGTTTTATGCGCAACAGGTCGTTGACCTGTTGCGGGTTGGCTTTGCCTTTGGTGGCCTTCATCGCTTGGCCGACCAGCGCGTTGTACGCCTTTTCCTTGCCCGCCCGAAACTCGGCGACCATCGCCGCATTGGCCGCCAGAACGCCGTCGATCAGCGCCTCGATGGCGCCGCTATCGGTGATCTGCCTCAATCCCTGTTTATCGATGACCTCATCCGCCGTACTGCCTTCGCCGTTCCACAGCGCTTCGAACACCTTCTTGGCAATGTTGTTGGATATCGTGTTGTCGGCGATACGCGCAACGAGGCCGCCGAGTTGCACGGCCGAAACGGGCGATTCGCTGATATCCCTGCCTTCCTTGTTCAGGCGTGCGGCCAGATCGACTGTTATCCAGTTGGCGCAGGGCTTGGCTGACACCGTGCCGGAAACGGCTACCGTCGCCTCAAAGAAATTGGCGACTTCGAGCGATGCGGTCAGCGCCGTCGCGTCGTAGGCGGAAAGGGCGTAGTCGGCGATAAAGCGGTCGCGTTTGGCGACCGGCAACTCCGGCATGCTCGCCCGCGTCCGTTCGACCCAGTCGTGATCGATGATCAGCGGCAACAGGTCGGGATCAGGAAAGTAGCGGTAATCGTGGGCGTCTTCCTTGCTCCGCATGGCGCGCGTTTCACCGGTGTCGGGGTCGAAGAGAACGGTGGCCTGTTCGATGCGGCCGCCGTCTTCGATGGTGGCGATCTGCCATTGCACTTCGTAATCGATGGCCTGTTGCATGAAGCGGAACGAGTTGAGATTCTTGATTTCGCGCCGCGTACCGAGCGCTTCGCCAGTGCGGCGCACCGAGACGTTGGCGTCGCAGCGAAAGGAACCTTCCTGCATGTTGCCGTCGCAGATGCCGATCCAGCGCACCAGCGCGTGCAGGGTCTTGGCGTAGGCCACAGCTTCGGCCGACGAGCGCATGTCGGGTTCGGTGACGATTTCAAGCAGCGGTGTTCCGGCGCGGTTGAGGTCGATGCCCGACTTGCCGTGAAAATCTTCGTGCAGGGATTTTCCGGCGTCTTCTTCCAGGTGGGCACGCGTCAGATTGATCGTCTTTTCGCCATCGCCGATCTGGATCGTTACCGTGCCGCCAACGACAACCGGCAACTCGAACTGGCTGATCTGATAGCCTTTGGGCAGATCAGGGTAGAAGTAATTCTTGCGCGCAAAAACCGATTTCGGCGCGACTGCACCATCGACCGCCAGCCCGAAGCGAATGGCGCATTCGACCGCGCCCTTGTTGAGTACCGGCAGCACTCCGGGCAACGCGATATCTACGGCATTGGCCTGGACGTTGGGTTCGGCACCGAAATCAATCGAGCTGCCGGAGAAAATTTTTGATCGGGTCGAGAGCTGGGCATGCGTCTCGATGCCGATTACGACTTCCCATTGTTTCATGGCGTTTTACTCACTCTTTATCACGAACAGCGGCCACTTTTGCTCTCGACCAGAATCGGCCAGAGATAACTGAACGCGTCTCCGCTACACTTTGCCTGGCAGGCGTTGAAGGCAACCGTGACGCCTTTACCCTGCTCCCACATGCGAACCACACAACCACTAGCCTCGTCAGTCAGGACAACATTCGGCAGACTGGCGGTCTGCTTGAAACTTTTCAAGTCGAAGCGGCACAGCCCCTGTTTCGGGATGTTCACTTCGGCGACGAAACGCTTGACCTCGGCCTTCGTCACGTGCAGGTCCATCGATCCGCGGCCTCCGGCGACATCGCGGAAAGTGCACTTGGTACGGACATCGAGGGCACGATCCGGTATCGGTTTGAGATTGCGGCCGAGCAGATGCTTGAGCGGTTGCGATTGGATGCGCTCCTTTGGCGGCGGCGTTCTGGTGTCGTTCGCTAGCGGCCCGGCCGGCGCCGGTGCAGGAACGGGTTCCGGCTCCGGCGTTGCACAGGCAGCGAGCAGCAAGGACAGCGCAACGGCAAGAATCCGCGTCATCAAATGTCTCAGTCGAGGCCGGCCGGACGCTGCAGATGCCAATCGCTTACCTGCTGGTAA
>JANNNT010000165.1:0-4734 GCA_031398685.1 Rhodocyclaceae bacterium
GCGGCGCCGGCCTGAACGGCCATGCGGCCAGCCACTTCGCTCATCGGGGCCAGTAGCGGAAGACCGCCGCCAGCGCCGGTGATGGTTTCGTAGGCAATACAGATCGCACCGGATTTGACAAGGGCAGCAGTTTGCTCAGGATCGGGCGCGAGGTGCAGGTAGGTGTAGAGAATCTGGCCCGGACGCAGCATGGCGCATTCCTGCGGCTGCGGTTCCTTGACCTTGACGATCATCTCCGACCTTGAAAAGATCGTGGCGGCGTCAGAAACCATATCGGCTCCTGCGGCCATATACTGCTCACTGGTCAGTCCAATGGCGTCACCAGCCCCCGTTTGCACGAGCACACTGTGACCGCGCGAGGTCAGTTCGCGAACGCTGGCCGGGGTCAGACCAACACGATATTCATGGTTCTTTATTTCCTTCGGTACGCCGATTTTCATGATGAAACATCCTTCGTCTGGTTGAAAAGAACTGTGATCTATTTAGGACGAAGTCTTTTGGAAAATACAGTTGTATTAAATAGCCTTACGTCTCATTAATATTTTTAATAAGTCTCGTGTCTTGAAAAAGTCAAGCAAGCCGCATGAATGCTCGGGTTAAGGCAGAAACCTTGGAGGGCTTTAACGCTCGCTGGTAAAGACTTCAACTTTGCTGACGGTCTCTAGCGAGGATCAAGGCGAGACGCTGAAGACGAAGGGGACGGGTTTTCCGAAGGCTTTGGCAGCACCGCCGACTTCATCCTGGATGCTGATGACTCCGACCCTATTGTTGCCGCCCTCACGCCGATCCTGGCCAACGACGCAATTTTCTGTTCGGACGGCAGCAAAGCCATGGCGGCAGCGGCCAGGAAGATGGGAATTGCCCATCGCCCCGTCAATCTGTCCGCTGGCGTTCGCGTCGTTGCCGGCGTCTATCACGTCCAGAATGTAAATGCCTATGACAGCCGCCTCAAGGACTGGCTGCGTCGATTCAAGGGCGTGGCCACGCAATACCGTATAGCTATCTCGGCTGGTATAGAGCCAGTGAGCTGGCGCTATTGTTTAGCCATCACGGTCGGGGCTGGCAGGTGACCGAGCCTTCGATAGACGCAGCTAACCGATTGCAAAACGTTAAAATCAAAACCGCCGGAGCCGATCCTGAGTCTGGATTGAGCGCCGTCTCCGCCTAGATACACACCCATTTCAGAGTATTGACCGGTGGCAAGGGAGCTGCAATAGTCGATTTTGTTTTGGGCCGGCAAAATGTCACAATGTTTCGGGTTACGGCGTTTCGTTTGTAGTTTCGTTTGTAGTTAGGCGCGCAGCTAGAAAGATATTCGACATATGACACCAATGCAAACACTAGGACACAGCCTGATATGAAGATTGCGGCCTGGAACGTAAACTCGCTCAAGGTTCGCCTGCCGCAGTTGCTTGAATGGCTTGCCGCACAACAACCGGATGTCGTTTGTCTCCAGGAAACAAAACTTGAGGATCACAACTTCCCTCAAGCCGAAATCAAGGCCGCCGGTTACGACGTGGCTTTTTCGGGACAAAAGACCTACAACGGTGTCGCTCTGCTTTCGCGCTTGGGCATGAGCGATGTGCACTGTGGCAATCCGCATTATCCGGACCCGCAAAAACGCCTGATCGCCGCCACAGTGAACGGCATCCGCGTCGTCTGCGCTTACATCCCGAACGGGCAAGCGATCGACAGCGATAAATACGTCTATAAGCTGGTCTGGCTGAATGCGCTGGAAACATGGCTAGGCGAGCAACTGGCGGACAATCCGAAAATGGCGCTGGCCGGTGACTTCAATATCGCGCCCGCAGACCGCGACGTGCATGACCCGGTGGCGTGGGAAGGCCAGATCCTCTGTTCGGCGCCGGAACGCACCGCTTTTCAACGGCTCCTGGCGCTGGGTCTGCAAGACAGTTTTCGTCTCTTTGAGCAGCCCGAAAAGAGCTTTTCGTGGTGGGATTACCGCATGCTCGGCTTCCAGAGAAACCAGGGGTTGCGCATCGACCATATCCTGCTCTCCAAACCGCTGGCCGAACACTGCACCGCGGCGGGAATCAACCGCGAGATGCGCAAGCGCGAGCGGCCTTCCGACCATGCGCCAGTCACGGCAGACCTCGCGCTCTGATGGCATGCGGCGCAGGACTCCTGCACCGCCAACGGCTAGCACTCTACCCCTGCGCTGGCCTCACTTACTCCCGTTGAAATTTCTGCACTTTGCGTGCCAAAGCCTACTCGGTCGTGAGCGGATCAGCCTGCTCGACGGTGAGGGGCTCAGGCAATTTTCGGGCAACGTTCAGCAGAAAAAAAAGCGGCGCACTTTTCAGCACACCGCTTCCTTGCTACCCGAACTACTTCCTCAGACTGTCACGAATCTCGCGCAACAGTAGAACGTCTTCTGCCGGCTCGGCTGGCGCGGCGGGTGCGGCAGGCGCTTCCTTCTTGAGGCGGTTGATCTGCTTGACCATGACGAAAATAATGAAGGCCAGGATAATGAAGTTCACCAGAATGGTGATGAAGCTGCCATAAGCAAAGACCGGAACTTGCGCTTTCTTCAACGCGTCGAGCGTCGTCGCCGTGCCCTCCGGCACCTTGCCCAGAACAAAGAACATGCCGGAAAAATCCAGTTTTCCGCCCATCACCCAGGCGATGAACGGCATGATCAGATCACCGACGATTGAATCAACAATTTTGCCAAACGCTCCGCCGATGATCACGCCGACCGCGAGATCCATGACGTTGCCTTTCATGGCAAATTCCTTGAATTCCTGCACCATGCTCATAAGACCTCCTCGTTTATTGTTGATGGAAAATGCAACGGTACTCGGACCAAACGGATTCCGCTAGGTTCCACAACCCGGCGCGCATCGACTCAAACGCGGCGCAGTTTCTCGCCTGCTGCGGCGAGTGTCGATTCCTGCTTGGCAAAACAGAAGCGCACCACGTGGTCATCCTGGCCGTTCTGGTAGAACACGGAAACCGGAATCACCGCCACGCCCACGTCACGCGTCAGCCACTTGGCAAACTCAAGGTCGGGCAGATCCGAAATACCGTCGTAACGCGCCAGCTGAAAGTAGCTCCCCCGGCACGCCAGGAGTTCGAAGCGCGACCCTCGCATCTGCTCGCGAAAATATTCGCGTTTCTGCTGATAAAACGCCGCCAGGCCGAGATGCCGCGAGGGATCGCGCATGTAATCGGCGATCCCGAGCTGACAAGGCGTATTGACCGTAAATACGTTGAACTGATGCACCTTGCGAAACTCGGTCATCAGCTCCGCCGGGCCGAACACGTAGCCGATCTTCCAGCCGGTGATGTGGTAGGTTTTCCCGAACGACGACACCGCGATGCTGCGCGATGCGAGTTCCGGATGGGTGGCTACGCTGGCGTGCCGCGCCTCGTCAAAAATGATGTGTTCATACACCTCGTCCGACAATACGACGATGTCGGTGCCACGCGTGATTTCCGCCAGCGCCGCCAGATCATCGGCATCGAGCAGACTGCCGGTCGGATTGTGCGGCGAATTGATGATGATCATGCGCGTGCGTGGCGTGATCAGTGAGCGCACCTGGTTCCAATCCGGCTTGTAGTCAGGAAAGTCGAGCTGCCCATAAACCGCCCGGCCACCCACCGTTTCAATCGATGGCACGTAGCTGTCGTAGCACGGCTCGAAAACGATCACCTCGTCGCCGGCGCGCACGAAAGCCGCGATCGCCGTAAACAGTGCCTGCGTTGCCCCCGCCGTGACGGTAATTTCCCGGTCGGCGTCATAGCGCACGCCGTATAGCGCCTCAACCTTGTCGGCAATGGCGGTGCGCAGTTCGGGCATACCGATCATCGGCGGGTACTGGTTTTGCCCCGCGCGCATGGCGCGCAATGTCGCCTCGAACAACTCGGGTTCGGCCTGGAAATCAGGGAACCCCTGCGACAGGTTGATCGCGTCGCAATCGGCAGCGAGTCTGGACATCACGGCGAAAATGGTTTCACCAACATTAGGGAACTTTGAATCAATCTTGAAGTGTTGATTTTTGATCATCTGTAATCACTCCCTAGCTTGGCGACGAAATCTGCCGCGTTTTTGTCACGCCTGCGTTACGTTACTCGAAACAACCCGAAGACAATAATAGCAACCCGTGCCACGAAATAGAATGACTCCGGGCGATTGCCGCTCAGACCTAAGAGAAGATTCACCCGAAAGAACGGGGAAACGTGTACCCGGCGAAGGGTGAACAGATAAAACGCCTCGTCACGATAAACGCCGTCGTCGATGACCGCGATGAGTTATGCCTTACGCAACATTTCCATCCCGGCAACGATGCGCATGATCGTGGTCAAGCCGCATAGCGTTGCGAAACCATAGGCCAACGGGACAAACCAGGCCGGGAAGAAGCACATCGCCAGGAATACAAGTATGGTCTCGGTCGCTTCGGTAAGGCCGCCGAGGTAATAAAAGCCCTTGTTTGGATAGGCTTCACTCGCCAGCCCTCGCTTGGCCGCAATTACGGCAAAGGCCAGGAAGGTGCTACCGGTCCCTACGAATGCATAAATGAGTACCGCCGCCGCGAGTCCGTTGCCTTGCGGGTTGGCGAGTGCGAAAGCAAGGGGAACGGATGAATAGAACAGGAAGTCGAGCGTGATATCCAGGAACGCCCCGCGATCCGTCGGCCGGGTGAGCCGAGCCATGGTGCCATCCAGCCCGTCGGCAAGCCGGTTCAGCAGGATGCACAGAATCGCCCAGGC
>JANNNT010000229.1:0-23030 GCA_031398685.1 Rhodocyclaceae bacterium
GATCGCGGCGTTCTCAAGGGCGAGGCGCTCCAGCTGTTCGTCAATGACGCCGTTGCGCAGCGCCCGATCGAAGCCCTGAAGAAATCCTTTGCCGTGGTGGCGACTGACCTGCACAGTGGCGAAAGTATTCTCTTCCGTACCGGCAACACCGGCATGGCCGTGCGCGCCTCGGCAACCGTACCCGGCGTTTTCAGGCCGGTCGGTATCAATAGCCACGAATACGTCGACGGCGGTCTTTCGAGTCCGGTTCCGGTGCGCAGTACACGGCAACTGGGAGCCGACGTGGTGATCGCCGTCGATATTTCGGCCCGACCCGGCAATCGACCCGGCAATCGACCGGTGAGAGGCACGCTCGACATCCTTCTGCAAACGTTCACTATCATGGGGCAGAACCTTGCCCGATTCGAGCTCAAGGAGGCCGACATCGTCATTCGTCCCCAGGTCGACGGGGTTGGCTCAACAGATTTCGTAGCTCGTCACGACGCCATTCTCGAAGGCGAAAGAGCCGCCCAGGCCGCGCTACCGCAGATTCGTGAGGTGATCAGAAAGACAGCCGGCGGGTAGCAACCGAAAGACCGCAGCAAGCGCAGCGAGAACCATGGTTTGATTTTCTCTGCGCTCTCCGTAGTGATAACGGGTAAACCTTACCCCTCCAGCGATTCCCAGCGCTCCAGCAACAACAGCAACTCGTCGTCAATTTCGCTCAGACGCGCTGCAATACGCTGCGCTTCCTGCGGCTCGGCCTGATAGATCGTTGCATCTTCCAGGCGCTGGTTGATCGTCTTCTGCTCCTGTTCAAGCGCCGCGATACGTTCGGGCAATTCGGCCAGCTCGCGCGCTTCCTTGTAACTCAGCTTGCGACTGCCATCCGACTTGATCTTGGGCGCCTGCGTGGCCGGGACGGCATCCACACGTTTGACTGCGGCCTGCACAGCCTCTTCGGCGCGCCGCTTGACCTGATAATCCGCCCAGTCCTGATAGCCACCGGCATACTCGTGCCAGACCCCGTCGCCCTCGTAAGCGATGGTTTGCGTCACCACATTGTCGATAAACGCCCGGTCGTGGCTGACCAGGAACAGCGTTCCCGCATAGTCCTGCAACAACTGTTCGAGCAGTTCCAGCGTCTCGATGTCGAGGTCGTTGGTCGGCTCGTCGAGCACCAGCACGTTGGCCGGGCGTGCGAACAGGCGCGCCAGCAGCAGACGGTTGCGTTCGCCACCGGAGAGCGACTTGACCGGCGAGCGGGCGCGCTGCGGGGCAAAAAGAAAATCGCCCAGATAGCCGATGACGTGCTTTTTCTCGTTGCCGATTTCGACGTAGTCCGAGCCTGGTGAAATCACGTCGACCAGCGCCGCCTCTTCGTCGAGCTGCGTTCTGAACTGGTCGAAGTAAGCCACCTGTATTTTGGTGCCCAGGCGCACACGGCCTGAATCCGGAGCCAATTCACCAAGGATCATGCGCAGCAGCGTCGTCTTGCCCGCGCCGTTCGGGCCAATCAGGCCGATTTTGTCGCCGCGCTGCAAACGGCAGGAAAAATCGCGCACGACTTTCAGCTCTTGCGCGCCTTCACCAAAGCTCTTGCTCACATGCTCCAGTTCGGCCACCAGCTTGCCGCTCCTGTCGCCTGAATCAAGCGCCAATTCAACCTTGCCCTGCCGCTCACGCCGCGCTGAACGATCACGCCGCAATTGTTCAAGACGCAGCACGCGGCCTTCGTTGCGTGTGCGCCTGGCTTCAACCCCTTTGCGAATCCAGACTTCTTCTTGTGCCAGGAACTTGTCGAACTTGGCGTTCTGAATCGCCTCGTCGTGCAGGATCAGTTCCTTCTTGGCCAGATAAGCGCTGAAATTGCCGGGACATGAGAGCAGGCGCCCGCGATCCAGTTCGACGATGCGCGTCGACACGCGATCCAGAAAGCGCCGGTCATGGGTGATGAACACCATCGACACACCGGACGAAATCAGCATTTCCTCCAGCCATTCGATGGCGCCGATGTCCAGATGGTTGGTCGGCTCGTCGAGCAACAGCATCTCGGGCGAAATGGCCAGTGCCTGAGCCAGCGCCAAGCGCTTTTTCTGGCCACCGGAAAGCGTTCCGACCTGCGCGTCGGGATTGAGCGAAAAGCGCTGGATCACCCGTTCGGCCTGCGTCTCGAACGACCATGCATTGCGCGACTCCAGTTCGCCCTGCAGATGATGCATGCGGTCAAGCAGCGTCTCATGATCGGCCTCTGGCTCGCCCATGGCATGCGCGACGGCGTGATACTCGGCAAGCAGCGCAGAGACTTCGCCCATGCCGGCCACGACGGCTTCAAACACCGTCAGGTCGGGATCAAATGGCGGCTCCTGCGGTACATAGCCCATGCGGATTCCGGGTTGCCGCCACACCGTCCCATCGTCGAGCGCCCCCTGCCCGGACAGCGCGCGCAACAGCGACGATTTTCCCGTGCCGTTGCGACCAATCAGCGCAACGCGCTCGCCAGGGTCAAGCTGAAAATCGGAGTGATCGAGAAGTGGCACATGGCCATAGGCGAGCGATGCATCGGACAAAATCAGGTGCGGCATGAAGTCAGGCTACTTTCCGGAGGATGAAGACAGTTGTTTGAGGTCGGCGATGATCTCGGCAGAGTGCTTAGAGGTATCGACCTTGGGATAGGTTTTCGCAATTTTACCCCGTGCGTCGATCAGGAAGGTGTAGCGGCGGGCAAAACGCGTCACCATCCAGTCCGCGTAAGCGCCATAGCGTTTGGCCACGGCACCCTCCTTGTCAGCCAGCAGCGGGAAAGGCAGGTGATATTTTTTCGCGAACTCGGCATTCGACGCCGCTTCAGCGATGCTCACGCCGACGATCTGCGCGCCCAGCGCCGTAAGCTGCGCCATATCGTCGCGAAAACTGCAGGCCTCCTCCGTGCAACCCGGCGTATCGTTCTTGGGGTAGAAATAAAGCACCAGCCACTTGCCGCGCAGCGAATCAAGCGAAACCTCCCGCCCGTTCTGGTCAGCAAGTGAAAACGCCGGTGCCAGGCTACCGACCGACGGCACGTCATCGGCCAGTGCAACACAGATCGGCGCAACAAGAAGAAGCAGAAAAATCCAGATTCGCTTGAGCATCATCATTCTCCAGATTGAACAGAAACTAGCGGCCTACCGCCCCATCGCGTTAGAATACGCCCCGACCTCCCCGTAGCATAATGGATAGTGCACGCGCCTCCTAAGCGTGAGATATGGGTTCGATTCCCGTCGAGGAGGCCATGCCGAACATTAAGTCTGCCCAGAGGCACCTCGCCGAAACGCCCGTCAATACTTGCTCTCGGAGCGGCATGCCATAAAAATCGCATGAATATTTGCTCTTGCGGCATTGTGGTTAAAGAGGCCCGTATTGATTGGCTCCCAGGCCAGGCGCTGCGGCGTTTTCCAGCAATCATCGCCACCCAAACGTTTGCGGAGAAAACCATGGCTCGTATCCAGATCGAACTCCCTGAACGACTCCCCTTCTCCACTGAAATCGAGCTCTACCTGAGCCACATGAATTACGGCGGACATCTGGACAACGCACTCCTGCTCACCGTGGTTTCAGAGACTCGCGTGCGGTTTTTCAAGTCCCTCGGGTACAGCGAACGGGATGTCGACGGAGTCGGCATTATTATCTCGGATGCCGCTGTACAGTACCGCTCGGAGGCGTTTCACGGCGAGGTCATGGTGGTCAGCATGGGGCCTGCCGATTTTGGCAGCAAGGGTTGCGATCTGCTCTGGTGCATGAACGAGCAGTCGAGCAAGCGCGAAATGGCGCGCGGTAAAACCGGGATCGTTTTCTTTGACTACGCGACGCACAAACCGGCACCGGTGCCGGAAGGCTTCCGGTCGAAGTTCGACTAAGCCGGCCTGCTTTCCTTGGTCACCAGCCAGATGCCCGAGCACACCAGCGCCAGCGCGATCACGTTTTTCCATTCCAGGATGCTTTCGCCGAGAAAGATGGCAGAAAGAATGGCGCCGAAGATCGGTATCAGGAAGTTGAATATCGTCACCATTCCGACCCGGTTGTATTTGAGCAAAATGGTCCACAGGGCAAACGCCACCGAAGACAGCAAAACCATGTAAAAAAGCAGCGCCGAGGATTTCAGGGTAAAGCCGGTCAGCGAGCCGCCAGTGACGTAACCCGTTACCGTGAGTGCCACACCGCCGATGGCCAACTGATAACCGGTCAGGATAATCGAATCCATTTTTTGCGAGATTTTCTTGCCGTAAATCGAGGCAGCGGAAAGAATAAACGCCGCAATCACCACGAACCCTTCACCGAGCAGGGTGAAGTGGAAATCCAGCAAATCCCGATTGAAATTCACCACCATCACCCCGGCAAAGCCGATCAGACAGCCAATCACCTTGTTCAGGCTCAGCCGGTCATTCTGATAAATAAAATGCGCCATCAATACGCTGAAAAACGTGCCGGTAGCATTCATGATCGAGCTTTTCACCCCGGTGGTGTACGCCAGCCCGACATAGAAAAAGATGTATTGAATCGACGTCTGCGTCAGCCCCAGCGTGGTGATCTGGCGCAGGTTTTTCCAGCTCAGTTTGAAAATTTCACGTTTGGTGATTAACGCCATGAGCAGCAGCAACAATCCGGCAAACACGAAGCGATAACCGGCAAAAACCATCTTGGACGGAATATCGTCCGGGGCAATGGCAAACATCGCATAGCCATTTTTGATGGCCGGGTAGGCGCTGCCCCAGAGCAGACAACAGAGAGCCGCCAGCAGGAATACCACCTTGCGATTGGAGAAAAACGGGTGCGGGTTCAAGGGCAAATTCCTGGCGCTTCAAAAGGGGGTGGATTGTATAGCAAGGAGATACGGCCATAGAAAAAGATCGGGCATCGGATTCCCAGGATTTTTGCGTTGGCCGGGGGATTGATGCGGTTGTTGCGCCAATCGGAGGGCGTGCATTCTCCGGAAATAGAAAGGGGATGTGAAATGATCGAAGCGCGCTCAGCCACGCTCATCCCCTTCAAATTCTCAGCAATCTGAATACCAATTACGGAAAGCTGATACCCAAAAAATCCCGCACGATAGCGATTTGCGCTTCGTCCATGAACATCGGCGCATGGCCAACCCCAGGCACCTCGACGACGTCCGGGTGCGGCCCGCGTGCGGCCATTTCCTGCACGGTTTCGACTTTGAGCAGATCGGAATTCGCTCCACGCAAGACCAGCGTCGGGCAACGGATGCGGTCGTAGATTGGCCACAGGTCGATCTCACCTGTGGCCGTGGCACGCCGAAAGGATTCGGCGATAGCCGGGTCGTAGCACATCTCCAGCCGCCCGTCCGCGCATAGGCGCAGGCTGGATTCGGTAAGATTCTTCCACTGCACATCGGTCAACGCACCAAAAGGCGCGCTGACCAGCCGGATGTAATTTTCGGCGTCGGCGAAGGTATCGAACTTCGGCGCGCGACCGATGTAGTCGCCAATGCGCCTGATCGATTCGGCGGAAATCACCGGCCCGACATCGTTCAGCAGCAGCCGAGCAATCGGCGTCTTCTCAAGGCTCGCCAGCGCCATGCCGATCAGGCCACCCATCGAGGTGCCTAGCCAGTTCACAGTCGCCACGTCGAGACGGGCAATCAGCACCATCATGTCGGCCACGTACTGCACGATTCCATAGCCCGCCGGGTCGCGCAACCAGTCGCTGCGCCCACGCCCGACCACGTCCGGGCAGATCACGCGGTAGTCGTGCATCATGGCGCGCGCCAGATCGTCGAAATCGCGGCCATTGCGCGACAGACCATGCACACAGACGAGAACGTTCGGGTTCTCGCGCTCGCCCCACTCGGTATAGGCCATGCGGTGCAGGCCGGATTGCGAAACACAGCACACGCTACGCTCGACGAATTCAGGTGTTGTCTTGTTGCTCATGTTTCCTGTCTCCTGTGACGGTTTTGCCTCAATGACCATGCCAATATCGCGGTCGCTCCTTACGCCACGCTGATACCCCGGCCGATCCGGCGAGGACGATGCGTACCGCTCCGTCCTGTGCGGTGCGCCATTGGCGGCTGGCGGCGTAACGTTCGAGCACATCAGGACGCGGATGATTGAATGCATTCCGGTAGCCCGCAGAGAAAATCACCTCGCGCGCACCGACAGCAGAGATGAACTCCGGCGTCGATGAGCCGCTACCGCCATGATGCGGCACGAGCAGCACATCGCTGCGCAACAAAGCCGGCGCGCGGCGGATCAGCGCCTTCTCGTCGCCGGCCTCGATATCGGCGGGGAGCAGGACGCTGCTGCTGTCATTTTCAACACGCAGCACGCAACTCATGCTGTTCGTCTTTTTTGACTTGACGAGATAATCGGCGGAATCCGGGTGCAGCATTGAAAAGCGCACGCCATCCCATTCCCAATGCTGTCCGGCGGTGCACGGCTCTCCGCCCAGCGTGGAAATGGACGACAGGAGACGGGCAATCGGCAAGGCACCCTGCACCGCCGTCACGCCACCGGAGTGATCCTTGTCGCGATGCGAGACGACCAGCGTATCGAGTTGCCTGACACCGGTTGCGCGCAAATACGGCACAACAACGCGCAGTCCGGCATTCGAATCGGCGCTGTAGAGCGGGCCCGTGTCATAAAGCAGCGCGTGTTCCGAGGTGCGCACAAGCACTGCCATTCCCTGCCCGACATCGAGCACATCAACCCACGCCTCACCAACGACTGGACGCGGCGGCGGCCAGACGAGCGCCGGCATGAGCAGGCACAACCCGAGCCAGCGCGCCGGAAAACCTCGCGGCAAAAGCAGCCAGACCACCCCGGCAACGGCCACCAGCGATGCCCATAGCGGCGGCGCGGCCTGCTGCCACACCGGCCAACCGGCCAACCATTCGAGCAACAGCATCAACTGCGTCATCAACCAGTGGTCGAGATGCAGCAAGGGCGGCCAGGGCAATGCGGCGAAAAGTAGTGCCAGCGGTGTAATGATGAAGCTGACGAACGGAATTGCCAACGCATTGGCCAACGGCGAAACAAGCGAAAACTGCTGGAAGAAAAGCAGTAGCAGCGGCAGGCTGCCGAGCGTCACTGCCCATTGCGCCGCACCCCACCGGGCGAGCGTTGACCGCCAACCACGAACCTCGCCAACGCGCGAGGTACCGACAAAGAACAGCAGCGCCACGGCACCAAAGGAGAGCCAGAAACCCGTGGCCAGCACCGCCCACGGGTCGAGCACCAGCACCACCAACAGGGCGAGCAGCAGCGTTCGGTTAACGCCGAAGTTGCGCCCCGACCACAGCGCCAGCGCCACCACGCTCAGCATGTACAAGGTTCGCTGGGCCGGGACCTCAAACCCGGCCAGCAGCGCATAGCTGAAAGCCGCCAGCCAGCCGGCCACAACGGCAGCCTTTTGCGCCGGCAGCCATAACATCAACCGCTCGCTGCGCCGCCAGAGCCAATTGATCAACGCCGCGAACAACGCGGCGACCATCGTCACATGCAAACCCGAGATCGAGACAAGATGCGTCACACCGGTGCGGTTGAATACCTGCCACTGGGAACTCGGTATCGCCCGCTGATCGCCGACCGTCAGCGCAATCAGCACGCCGAGATAGGGCGCGTCGGGCAACGCCGCCAGAAAACGACTGCGAATGACATCGCGCAGACGTTCCACCACGTAGCCAGCGCGCGGCACGAAAGCGTCCAGACGTTGTATTTCGCCACGTGGCCGAATGGTACCGGTGGCTCGGATGTTGCGCTCGAGCAACCAGGCCTCATAATCGAAAGCGTGCTGATTGGCGTTGCCATGCGGCCGTTTGAGGCGCACCGTAAAGCGCCAGCGCTCACCGGGACGAACCGCCCTGGCGTCAACTTCCTCATCCGTATCGTCAAGATCATCCCAGCTGCGATACCACGACAGCATGATCCGGCCGGGCACAATGCCAATAGCGCTCGCACCTTCTATTTGCACCGACTCGACGTTAAATTCGAAACGCTCCCCGCGCTCGAAACGCTGCGGCAGCGAAGCAATTACGCCGATGACCTGAATATCCTTCATCTCCCACGCCTCGGGCAACGGGTCGGCTAGCCGCTGCTGCGCCATCCACCCCGCCCAGACAAAACCAAGTAACGCAAAGCAGGACATGGAGAAAACACGAAACGTCCAATGCATACGCTGTGCAGAGATAAAAACCCCGGCCAAGGCCAGGACACCAAGACCGCCCATCACGCCCGCGCCAGGCAACTCGCTCTGCATTTGCAGGCCAGCGATGCCACTGGCAAAGGCGAGAATGGAGAGGCGCATGGGCATCAATAATTCATCATAAAGAGATGTTTCAGATTGTCACTCGGTATTCATTGCGAAGAAAGCGTTCGCCGCGCCCGCAAGCGAATCGGATCAGAAATTAAACGGTGCGACCCTCAAGCCAGATTCCTGCTGATTGATTCCTTGTGCTTAATTTCAGAACCAAACCTGAGGGATTTATTGTTACTATTCGCGCGTACAAGAGCGCAAAAAGCCTTAGTCAATCCTTGAAGTAAATTCTCGTTGCAGCGAAAAAGCAATGCAGGGAAGGAATAACCGCATTGCTCGACCTGATCAAGGCTATTATTGCTCCGGCCCGATGAAGTCATAAGTATCAGTCGGTCTGAATTTGTTGAAACCATGCAATTACCTTGGGTAAAACCCGGGTGAATAGTTAATACTTCACAGGGCCGGAGCAATAGCAAAACTGACAGACTTCTTGCACGATGTTTTCAGTAGAAATGATTTATCGATATTGTCATCAGGAGAAATTGAATGCGCCTTAAAACCCGGGTCTTGATACTTATTACAGCGTCTCTGGCAGGTCTGTTGGCAATGGGTTCTTTCGGACTCTACAGCATGCGGCAAGGCATGGTTGAGGAACGCCGGGCACAAATTACGCAATTGCTGGATTTCGCCGATTCGCAATTGAAGTACTTTTATGGTTTGGAGACGTCCGGCAAGCTGAGTCGTGATGAAGCTCAGGCTCGCGCCAAGGAAGCGATCGGTGCGCAAAAGCAGGGCGATAATAATTATTTCTTCATACGTTCGCTGACGGAAGATCTTTTTGTGCTTCATCCCATCCCCAGTCGCATGGGCAAGACAGATGACGGCGGGAAACTACCGGACGGCAGATCGACCGCCCAGGCGTATCGGGACGAATTGGCAAAAAGCCAGGACAACAAGGCCTTTCTTGAGTTGAAAGCCCCAAAACCAGGGAGTCAGGATAAAACGCAATTCTCGAAACTTAATGGCGCCCTCAAGTTTGAACCTTGGGGCTGGATGCCCGGGATTGGTTTTTTTATTGACGACATTGACACCCGTTTCTGGAAGCAATCGAGCTTGTTCCTGATGGTGGGCGGCGTGCTGCTCGCCGTGCTTTCACTACTGGTTTTACGAATGCGTTCCGCGATTCTTCGGCAATTGGGTGGCGAACCCCAGGACGCGGCTGAAAGCATGAAGAAAATTGCCAGTGGTGACCTAGGTGTCGAAATTGTGCTGGAAAAAGACGACAACAATAGCCTGATGGCTTCACTCAAGCTGATGCAAATGAAGTTAACCAACCTCACATCATCGATTCAGGAAAACGCACTTACTTTGACGGATCAGGTACAAGGTTTTGATGGAGTGGCCAAGTCGTACGCTGAGACAAAATCCGATGAAGATTTTGCTGCTCTGAATCGATCCGTCAAGAAACTGGGAAAAACGGGGGACATTCTCGGCAAATCGATCTCCCGATTCAAGCTGTAGTTTTCAACGGCGCAACAGAGTTTAGTGCGATTGATTGCAGATCAACGAACAGTTGAGGTGAATAGTGGACTTGTCGACCAACTTGCATATCACCCAGAAGGGTGAGGACGAAGTAAAGCGTCGGGTTTACAAGCTCAGCATGAAAAAGCGAAGCGTGCTTATTCTGCTGGACAAGCCAAAAGCTGTTGAGCACCTGCTCCTCAAGTCAGTGTTTCCTCAGAACGAAATCATTGAGGAAATTGATGCGCTCATCCGGGATGGTTTTATCGCCCTGAGCGGAGAGGGCACTCCGCGCCCCGACAAACCTGATCTGCCAGCAACCGCACCGGCGTTAGGCAGTAGTTTTGATCTGGATGATGAGATCATCCTTTCTGAAGCCAAATTCCTATTAACTGATTTTTCCGTCGACAGTTTCGGCACTCAGTCTCAAGCCTTTGTCGATGGAATTCGTGCATGCAAAAGCGTGAACGACCTCAGATTGAGCTTGGGCACACTATTCACTGCAGCGGAAAAGCAATGCCCGGACCGATTGCCGGTATTGCTCGGTCTGATCAAGGAAATAAACGAGACGGCCTGATTCTGCTTTGGCGCGCTTGGCTGCGGGGTTCAGCCAGCCTTGCTGTTTCCCAGGAAACTTCCATCGAGCAAGGTCAGTATCCGGTCTGCCCGTCCCGCCAGTCCTGGATCGTGCGTGACAATCACAAAACTCGTCTGACGCGAGCGATTGAGCGCCAGCATCAGCTCAAACACGCCCTCGGCCGTTTGCCGGTCGAGGTTACCCGTTGGCTCGTCGGCCAGTACGCAGGCCGGCTCGGTAACCAGCGCGCGAGCAATCGCAGCCCGTTGCCGTTCGCCGCCGGACAGTTCCGATGGCGTGTGATCGAGCCGGTGCGACAACCCGACTTCGGCTAGTACCACCGCCGCACGCTCCTCGGCCTCGGCTTTGGGCATGCGCCGGATGAAGAGCGGCATAGCGACATTTTCCAGCGCCGTGAATTCGGGTAGCAGATGGTGAAACTGGTAGACGAATCCGAGATGGCGGTTACGCATGGTTCCGCGCTCGGCATCGCTGATCGCCGAAAGATCTCGCCCCATCAACTGGATTTTCCCCTCGCTTGCGGCATCCAGCCCGCCGAGCAGATGCAGCAGAGTACTCTTGCCTGAACCGGAAGCCCCAACAACGGCAACCCGCTCACCGGCCATGATTTCCAGATTGACGCCAAGCAGGACGGGGACTTCAGCGCCCTCGCCCGTACCCTGACGGTAGATCTTCTTCAGCCCCTGACAGGCCAGTACGATTGGACGGGTATCACTCATAGCGCAACGCCTCCGCCGGATTGACGCGCGAGGCGCGCCAACTCGGATAAATCGTCGCCACCAGCGACAGCACAAAAGACACCCCGGTAATCGTGATCACGTCCTTCCACTGTAATTCAGACGGCAGATTGGAGATGTAATACACCTCCTTGGACATGAGTTCCGTACCGAGCAGACGCTCGATGAAAGGAACGACCACATCAACATTGAGCGCCAGCGCCACGCCACCGGCCACACCAAGACCGAGACCGATAAAGCCGATCAACGCGCCCTGCACCATGAACACCGCCATGATGCTGCCGGGGCTGGCGCCAAGCGTGCGCAAAATGGCGATGTCGGCCTGCTTGTCGGTGACCGCCATGACCAGCGTCGACACGATGTTGAACGCGGCAACGGCCACGATCAGCGAGAGGATGATGAACATCATGTTCTTCTCGATCTGCACGGCACGGAAAAAGTTGGCATGGCTGCGCGTCCAGTCGCTGATGTAGGCCGGCGTATCCAGACGGTTGGCCAGTTGGCGTGCGAGGCCGGGGGCCTTGAACAGATCGTCGAGTTTGAGACGAACACCGGAGACGCGGTCCTCCATGCGATAAAGTTTCTGTGCGTCTTCCATGCGGATCAGCGCCAGCCCGCTGTCGTACTCGAACATGCCGACCTCGAACAAACCGGAAACGATAAAGGTTTTCAGGCGCGGCACGACGCCGGCCGGCGTAACCACACCCTGCGGTGCGATGACGGTCACCTTGTCGCCGACGAAAACGCCGAGCGCATGGGCCAGTTCGCTGCCCAGGATGATGTTGAAGGAATCCGGCAATAACGAATCAAGCTGGCCTTCCTTCATGTGCGTCCGGAAGTCGACGACGGTGTCTTCGAGATCAGGCAGGACGCCGCGCACCATCGCCCCGCGCACCGACTGCCCGTAGGACAGCATGCCCTGCGCCTGCACGAAAGGTGCGGCGGCAAGCACTCCTGGCTGTTTGGCCGACTGCTCGGCGACGTGCTGCCAATCGGCCATTTCGCCGTTCGCACCGGTAATCTGCACATGCGAAACCACGGCGAGAATACGGCCGCGCAGCTCGGTCTGAAAGCCATTCATCACGGAAAGCACGATAATCAGTGCCGCAACACCCAGCGCAATGCCAAGCATCGAGATCATCGAGATGAAGGAAATAAAGTGGTTGCGTCGTTTGGCACGCGTATAACGCAGGCCAATCAGCAGTTCGTAAGGTAGCGCCATCAGTGGCAAATACTCATGTTGGTGTTATATCAATTCAAAGCCGGAGCGGCAAAGTCGCTATGGTACACTTTTCTCCGTCCTGTTAGCCCTTCACCCCACGCCAAGGCCACATGCAACTCACCCTACTCGTCCCCGAACTCATCTGGCCGGAGCCTGACGACCGCGATACCTTTGATGACCTGGCGTCTCCCGCACTGAACACGTTGCTCGCCCGCAGTCGGCTCACGCGCCGCCTACCGCAGTCACTCGAAGCCACGCTGGCCGATGCATTCGGCCAGCCGGAAGGCGCGCCCTATGCGGCTTTCAGGCTGCTTGGTGAGTCACGCATACCAACTGAGACAGGCAGTTCCTGCTGGCTCAACGCCGACCCCGTGCATCTGCGTTTCCATCAGGAGCAACTGATTCTCGCCGACAGCGGCAGCTTCGGCATCGAACTGGACGAAGCACAAGCCCTCGTCGACGCATTGAACCTCCAGCTTTCCGATGGTGGCCGCTTTCATATGGCCGCCGCTGACCGCTGGTATCTGCAACTTGTCGATAGCACGCCTCTGGACGGCTTTGACAACCCACCGCTTTCCGCCGTTGCCGGTCGCCGCGTCGAGCGGCTATTGCCCGAAACGATACAAACCAGAAGCTTGCGCACACTGCACAACGAAGCACAGATGCTGCTGCACGCCCACCCCGTCAACCAGCAACGCGAAAAAGAAGGGCGCATGCCGATCAACAGCCTGTGGCTATGGGGTGCCGGAACGCTGCCGCCACGCCGGGAGAGCGGTTTTGACGGGGTATGGAGCATCAACCCGCTGGCTCTTGGGCTGGCCCGAGCCGCCGGTGTGCCGACACATCCGGTGCCAATTGACGCAACCACACTGTTTGAGCATGCCGCACCCGACACCCGTCATTTCATCGTACTCGAAGACGTGATCGGGCCAGTGCACTACGAAAACGGCGGCGCCTATCGTACCGCGCTAACAGGACTGGAAAGCCGCTGGTTTGCGCCGCTGGCCGCAGCACTGGCCTCGGGCCGGATCACCCAACTGCGTATCGAAGCCTCGACCGCCTACGCGGCGCTCAACTGGGAAAGCAAACGTAGCGACCAATGGAAGCTGTGGCGGCGACCGCAGCCGCTGGGCAAGGTTGCGCAGGATTTGGCAAAGGGCAGCGCATGACTCAGATGAAAACCCGCCGCGTTCCACCGCGCATTCAATGGCAACTTGAACAACAGGGATTGCATCCCTTGCTCGCCCGCATCTACGCCGCACGCGGCATCCAGACGCGCAGCGAACTCGATTACGAGCTTAAGTCGCTGATCCCGCCCGTCTTGCTGACCAACGCCGCCGAGGCCGCCATCCTGCTCGCCGACGCCATCGAAGCGCAGGCGAAAATCCTCATCGTCGCCGATTACGACTGCGACGGCGCGACGGCCTGTGCCGTCGGCATTCGCGCGTTGCGTGCCTTTGGGGCCGCTGTCGACTATCTGGTCCCCAACCGCTTCACCTATGGCTATGGCCTGACGCCTGAGATCGTCGATCTCGCCGCCACCATGAGTCCCGACCTCATCGTCACTGTTGACAACGGCATCGCCAGCATCGAAGGCGTCGCGCGTGCCAACGAGTTGGGCATTGCCACACTGGTTACCGACCACCACTTGCCCGCCGACGAACTGCCGGCGGCTGACTGCATCGTCAACCCGAACCAGCCGGGCTGCGAATTCCCGAGCAAGTGCATTGCCGGCGTCGGCGTCATGTTCTACGTCATGCTCGCCCTGCGCGCCGAACTGCGCGCGCGTGGCTGGTTCCGCGATGAACGCAAGGAACCCAACCTCGGCGCTCTGCTCGACCTCGTTGCCCTCGGCACGGTGGCCGATGTCGTGAAGCTCGACCGCAACAACCGCATCCTCGTCAATCAGGGCTTGAAGCGCATGCGCGAAGGCAAGCTGACGCCCGGCCTGCGCGCCATCTTCCGCGCCGCAAGCCGCGACCCGGCCAAAGCCACGAGCATCGATCTGGGCTTCATCGTCGGCCCGCGCCTGAACGCCGCCGGGCGACTCGCCGACATGTCGCTCGGCATTGAAGCCCTGATTACCGATGACGAAACACGCGCCCTGAACATCGCCCAGCAACTCGACGCCCTCAACCGCGAGCGCAAGGACATCGAATCGGATATGCAGACGCAGGCCTTGATCCACCTCGAAACGCTGGAAACCAGCGACAGTGCGGGGGTCACGCTGTTCGATCCGGAGTGGCATCAGGGCGTGATCGGCATTCTCGCCTCGCGCATCAAGGAGAAGCTGCACCGCCCGGTGTTCGCCTTCGCACGCGGCGAAAACGGCCAGATCAAGGGCTCTGGCCGCTCGATCCCCGGCCTGCACCTGCGTGACGCGCTCGATCTCGTCTCCAAGCGTGCTCCCGGTCTATTGCTGCGCTTTGGCGGCCACGCCATGGCGGCCGGTGCGACGATCATGGAAGTCGACTTCCCACGCTTCCGCGAGTTGTTCGCACAGGTCGCCGACGAGTTGCTATCCCCCGCCGATCTCACGCGCACGCTGGAAACTGACGGCGGCCTGGAATCCGGCTATTTCTCGATCAACACCGTCCACCTGCTGGAAAGCGAAGTGTGGGGGCAAGGGTTCCCGGCACCGATCTTCGAGGACGAATTCGTTGTCGAAAATCAGCGGGTGCTCAAAGAGAAACACCTCAAGCTACGCCTGCGCAAAGGTGAGCAGCGACTCGACGCCATCCAGTTCAACTTCAGCGAAGCCCCTGGCAGCACCATCCGCGCCGCCTACCGGCTGTCGATCAACGACTACAACGGCGTGCAAACGCCACAGTTGATGATCGAGCACATCGAAAATCTCGGCAATTCGTGATTGGCTCCAAGATTCAGGCCAAAGCCGCGCGCAGGCGCGGCCAAAGCAGATTCAAAGCCAGCCCGGCCATCACCAGAGCCGCCGCGGCCAGCTTCCACGCCGGCAGCGGCTCGGCCAGAAAAACGGCTGAAGCGCCCATGCCGAACACCGGCACGAGCAAGGCCATGGGTGTGATTGTTGCTGCCGGGTGCCGCGCAAGCAGCCAGCCCCACGCGGCATAGCCAAAGAGCGTGTTGGCCCATGACTGCCAAGCGACGGCCGCCCAGGTAACAAAGTCCGCCTGGCTTACACCCGCCACTGCGGCGTCCCACCCTTCGGTCGCGAGCGACAAGGCGAACAGCGGCGGTATGGCAAATGCGCTCGACCATACGACGTAGGCCAGCATGTTCGCCGGCGCACCGCGCTTGGCGGCCATGTTCCCGCCAGCCCACGCAAGTGCGGCCAACAGGATAAGCACCAGCCCGAGCACCGTCGTCGTTCCGTCTGTATTTAAAACAATGATCGCGATTCCTGCGGTCGCCAGAAGCAGGGCGAACCACTGGAAGGCGCGCACACGCTCCCCGGTAAGCCGCATCGACAGCCCGATGGTGAAAAACACCTGGATCTGGATGACCAGCGAGGCGATGCCTGGTGAAATGTGGCCGTTCATCGCCACGTAGAGTAGCCCGAACTGGCCGACGCCAATCAGAAGTCCATAGAGCGCCAGGTTCTGCCACTTCACGGCTGGGCGCGGCAGAAAAAACATCGCCGGAACCAGCGCGAGGGTAAAGCGCAGGGAAGCGAACAGCAGTGGCGGCAAGTGTCCAAGCGCGACCTTGATGACAACGAAGTTGGTTCCCCAGACGCTGACGACAGCAAGCGCAAGCAGGAAGTGACGCAAAGGGAGGGCTTTGGGCATCGGCGTTATTCCGGGTTTTCGTCGCATCAAGATGAGGCTGATCAGCGGATCCACAGTCCAGCACCTACGCTGTGAATGGCCTCAATGGACCATTTTAAAGCATCATGCCGCGAGATCCGCATAAACATTGGCTTGCACGGCATTGAATCTGAAGATGACTGTCTATACTGCCTGGCAAATTCAATCCTCAAGAGCAGAGCTGGACATCAGGCTATAAAGCACACAAATTCCCTGCAGCACGTCAACTCACCCCCCCACCGCAAGCCAATCAGAAGCGGCCGAGGGTCAAGCGCTCGTCAAATACCGCTTCAATCCATTTATTGACGCCACGACACCCCGCTACCACTTCTGCCGCCCAGGCGAAATAATCGCGCTTCCGCGTCTCTGACCAGTCTAGCGGCGGCGTGTACAGAATCGAATTGAGGTTGGCCGATTTGTCGGCGATCTTGAGAATACTGGCGCGCCGCGACAGATGCGGTGCATGCACCACCTGCAAACGCTTGCGCTCGGCCTTCGGCAACGATTTGTCGTCGGTGACCTCGCGCACGATCTTGGCGACCCGCTTGCCAAAATTCTCCACCAGCATCTCGTAAGAAACGTGCATCGACTGATCCTCAAGCACATCGTGTAACAGCGCAGCAATGATCAGTATGTCATCCTTGCCGTCCGTCGCCTGTGCCACCAGTCGTGCTACCTCGGTCAGGTGATTGACATAAGGCTCACGCGCACCGCCTTTACGCCGCTGAGTTGAATGCGCCCAGGCGGCGAAATCGAGCGCACGTACGATTTGGAGCACTTTTTTTGGTTTCATGGACGTCCCCGGTCTTGTATTCTTCTAAGCCGCAATTATGCACTCCAAATTCCCGAAAATTAGCTTTTCGTCATCTTAAGACCGCGCCCTTGCGAGATTACGGGCGCACCTCCAGCCAACCAGCCCATAGTCATTTTCTTGCAGTCGAGCGTATCGGTTGCCTTGCCGTCAAGCAATGACTGGCTGTTCAGACCTCCGTAATTCCCGCAATAGTTATTGCATTTCTCCCGGAGTACTATCAGGGTGATGAGATCACGAAAATTACGTGAGGTTCAGCCGTCGTGACTAGTGCCCCATCAGATTCGTTGCCATTAGCTATCGCCAGTCCGGCAAGCGCGGTGCAAAAGCACATCTTTCTCGGCCAATGGATGATTCTATGTATCGCTCTCCTGATTCCCGGCTTCCAAGCCTTGGTCAGGGAACAGCGTTCCGGGTTACTCTTCCGATTGACCCGCAGCCGGATTCAGAATTTCACGATGAGACCACGTCATGAACGACACATCAGACACCTCCGACACATCCGTAACGCCGTCAACGGTCCTGCTCGTCGATGATGAACCGAGCATTCTCTCGTCGTTGCGGCGCCTGTTGAGGCCGGTCGGTTATAAGATTCATACGGCGGAAAACGGCAAGGAAGGGCTGGCTATTCTTGAGCAGGAGCATGTTGATCTGGTAATTTCCGACATGCGGATGCCGGAAATGGATGGTGCCAAATTTCTGGAGCAAGTACGCAGTCGCTGGCCTGCAACTACTCGCATTCTGCTCACCGGATACGCTGATGTCAGCTCAACCATCGACGCCATCAACCGGGGCGAAATTTATCGCTACGTATCCAAGCCGTGGGATGACAACGACTTGACGCTGGTCGTGCGCCACGCGCTTGAAGGCGCCCGCCTGCGTAACGAAAATGAACGTCTGCTGGCATTGACCCAAGCCCAGAACGACGAGTTGAAATCTCTTAACGCCAACCTTGAATACAAAGTCAAGCAACGTACATCCGAAATCGAACAGGTCAACAGCTTCCTCAACCTGGCCAATGACCGGCTCAAGCAGAATTTTCTCGTTTCGATCAAGATGTTTTCCGGACTCATGGAGTTGCGCGGCGGTGCCATGGCCGGACACTCGCGCCGGGTGGCGGATCTGGCACGAAAACTGGCGGTTCGTCATGGTATCGAGGGCAAGGAACAACAGGACATTTTCTTCGCCGCCCTGCTGCACGATGTAGGCAAAATCGGCTTTCCAGATAACCTGCTCACTCGACCGGTGTCCAGAATGAACGGCGAAGAGCTTGGGAACTACCGCAAACATGCGATCGCCGGCGAATCGGCACTGATGCCGCTGGACGAACTGAAGGATGTTTCAAAAATTGTCCGCTCGCACCACGAACGCTTTGACGGGCAAGGCTTCCCGGACGGTCTGGAGGGACTGAACATCCCGCTCGGCGCACGCCTCCTGAGCGTGGTTAACGACTACGATGGCTTGCAGATTGGCACCTTGTCAGAGAAACGCATGAGTGCGGACGAGGCCAAGACAATGATCGCTCAGTCGCGCGGCAAACGCTACGACCCACAGATCGTCGATGTCTTTATCGACCTTCTGGGCGGCCTGGCCCAGGAAGTTGTTCGCGAAAAAGCCGTTTCTCATGCGGATCTCAAGGTCGGCATGGTTCTGGCGCGTGACTTGGTGAGTCGTGAAGGCGTGCTGCTGCTATCGGGTGATTTCATTCTCGACGTCCCCCTGATCAAGCAGATCCAGGAGTATGCGCGCCGCGAAAACCACGCCATCATGATTTTCATCCGTACTGACAAACGCTAGGGGAAAATGCGATGAGCCGAATCCTGATTGTTGATGATGACGAATCCATCCTCAAGGCCTTGCGTCGCCTGATGACTCTGACGCCCTGCTCGACGAACGGTGAAACCTACAAACTGGTGGTCGATATTTTCAGTTCGCCGCAGGAGGCGCTGGAAAAGGCCCGGCACACGGCCTACGATCTGGTGCTCTCTGATTATCGAATGCCGGTCATGAATGGGGTGCAGTTTCTAAAAGCCTTCCGCAAGATTCAGCCCGATGCGGCGCGTCTGATCCTCTCCGGTTACTCCGATCTAAATGGGCTGATCGTTGCCATCAACGAGGCCGGAATCAGTCGCTTCATCTCGAAGCCGTGGAACGATTACGAACTGGTTTCTACCATTGCACAAGTCCTGGCGCTGCGCGAACTGACGCTGGAAAACCAGCGTCTCGCCGATCAGGCCCGGCTGGCGATGGGCACCATTTCCGCCGAGGAAATTGAGCGCAAACGCCTCGAAGCGGCTGACCCCGGTATCACGCGAGTCAACTGGGGGCCGGATGGTTCGGTGCTGATCGACGAATCGCTACTCGATGACTCGCCGCACGACCCAGGCGGGTCAGTGAACAAAAGGACACGCTGACATGGCGCGGATGGCCTGGAGCACGCCTTTCGTTACCGGGATTAATTTGATCGATACCCAGCACACGGGGCGTGACGGCCGTATCAAAGTCAAAAGTAGCCCTGGGGTAGGCCTACCATTTACTCTTTCGCGATTCATCGTTTCCCCGGAAACGCCTACAGAGGCAGATGCCGCGTCATGATCCACGACATCAGGGAAACGAGATTCTACGACGCGCTCGGCTGCCTGGTGATCCGTCTCGACCAGCAAGCGAACGTCTGGTTCATGAACCGTTTCGGTTTGAAACGCCTGGGTTACGAACGACTCGGCCAGGTTTTTGGCAAGCCCTTGCACACGGTGCTGCCAAGCGACGATGCGAG
The DNA here is from genome assembly GCA_031398685.1 of Rhodocyclaceae bacterium. GTDB lineage: Bacteria > Pseudomonadota > Gammaproteobacteria > Burkholderiales > Rhodocyclaceae > Propionivibrio. The sequence continues at coordinate 19,677 of JANNNT010000229.1, forward strand.
GAGCGCCGAACTTCTGGCGATCATCAGAACGCTGGCACGGCAGGACTCGCCGAATCCGGTCGAATCCGACCTGCTGCACAGTGACGGGTCGCGCATTCCGGTTTCGTGGAACCTGAGCTACCAGGACGACGCCCCTGAAGCTGTCTCGCCTGCGGTACTCCTTGGCTTCGATGCCAGTTCGATACGCAACAGCCAGGCCACGGCCGTGATGTTTCAAACGGTGTCCGACAACCACACCGGCAGCATCGTCATCACCAATCCGGAAAGATCCATCCTTTACGTCAACCCCGCTCTCCTGCGCATGAGCGGTTATTCGTCCGAAGAAATCCTCGGACAAACACCGGCCCTGTTTAAATCCGGGCAAACCTCCGACGATGTCTATCACAGTCTCTGGGAGACCATCAAAGACGGAGGAATTTGGACGGGTGAGTTCATCAACCGTCGCAAGGACGGTACGCAATATCCGGAAAGCAAGACCATTTCCGTGATTCGTGATTCGCAGGGCAAAGTACAGTTCTATTTCGCCATCGGCGAGGACATGTCGCAGCGCCTACGGTACCAGCAGCGCATTGAGACCCTGCTGGCTTTTGACCAGCTGACGGGTCTGCCCAATCGCAGTGCCTTCCTCTACGCGCTCGTCGGGGTGCTGGACAGTGCGCGCCAGGGCGGGAAGGAGGCCACCGTCCTGCACATTGACCTCGACGATTTTTTCGGAGTCAATGACGCCCTCGGTACCAACGAGGCTGACCAACTCATTGCCGGGATTGCGCAACGCATCAAAAACGCGTTACGCTAGGCCGACCGGCTGGCGCGCCTCGGCAACGACAAGTTTGCCATTCTGCTGGGCCCGCATGAATCAGGAACCGACAAGGACATTCACGAAGTGACCGGGCGCGTGTTGGCGGCGATTCGCGAACCCGTTTTGCAGGCAGGCAAGTCGATTTACGTCACGGCTTCCATCGGCATCGCCGCTTACCCCAATGACGGCGACAGCGCCAGCGCCGTGCTCAGCCACGCCATGAACGCTACCGAGCGAGCGAAAGCCGGCGGTGGCAACAACTTCTGCCGCTTTGACGCCACAACAGCCCGCAGCGTCAGCGGTCGGCGTGAACTGCTCAACGATCTGCACTTGGCCATCGAACGCGACGAGTTGGTGCTCCACTTTCAACCGCAGGTGAGCTTGTTCTCCGGCGTCATTATCGGGCTTGAAGCGTTGATCCGCTGGCAGCATCCACTGCGCGGCCTGGTTCAGCCCGGCGAATTCATTCCCTTGGCCGAGCAAAGCCCTCACATCATCGATCTCGGCGAATGGGGCTGCGCGAAACCTGTCGGCAAATGCGGGCATGGCTGGATGCCGGTCTGCCGCCAATGAAAGTAGCCATCAATCTGGCCGCCCGTCATTTCCTTGTCCCCGGCCTGCACACCACGATTGCCGACGCGTTGGCCTTGCAGCGCATCGAACCCCGTTTTCTCGAAATCGAGATTACCGAGGGAGCAATGATGCAGGACTTAGCGGCAGCCATCCGCAGTACAACGCAGTTGAAGGACGTCGGCGTACGCCTCTCGCTCGACGACTTTGGCACCGGCTACTCATCCCTCGCCTATCTCTCGCGCTTCCCGATCGACGTGGTCAAGATCGACCAATCCTTCGTTTGCGACATCACCTCCAACCCGGTCAACGCGGCGATTGTGCAAGCCACCATCGCCATGTCGCACAAACTGGGCAAGGTGGTACTGGCCGAGGGTGTGGAAACCGAGGAGCAAATGCAGTATCTACGACGCAATGAATGCGACGAAATGCAAGGTTATTTCTTTTCAAGACCTGTCCCGGCAACAGATATCACCCGCTTGCTGCAGGAGGGAACGGTAATGAACCTCTCCGGAAACCGGGCATCGGGGAAGCGCAGTACCGTCTTGCTGGTTGACGACGAAGCCAACATTCTGGCCTCGCTCAAGCGCACACTGCGCCGCGAAGGCTACGACATTCTCACCGCAGAAAGCGCCGCCGAGGGGTTCTCGCTTCTGGCCAGGAACGATGTTCAGATCATCATCTCTGACCAGCGCATGCCGGAAATGAACGGCACCGAGTTTCTCTCGCGAGTCAAGAGCCTCTATCCGAACACGGTACGCATGGTCTTGTCGGGCTATTCAGAGATATCGGCCGTCACCGACTCGATCAACAAGGGCGCCGTCTATCGCTTTATGCTGAAGCCCTGGGATGATGAAAAACTGAAAGTAGAAGTCTCCGGCGCGCTGCGGCACTGGCGCGAATTGTATGGTTCAAGTAAGGAAAATGGCTGAGCTAGGCGGGCAGTCAAAATCAAATACTTCACCACCAAGTAAACCACATTTTTTCTTGGTATAACTTGGTTCCCATCGTACCTTGGCGGTGAGGTTTTAAGGACGAACGTGGAAGCAAAGCGCTCTGATGAGCAAATAATTCAGGCTCGTGTTCTGGTTGTGGATGACGACCCGATTCTGCGCACCCAAATCAAGCATCTGGCGAGCAAGTTCGTGTCCGAAATCCAGGTGGCGTCAGACGGCGTCGAAGGTCTTGAGGTCTGGCGGCAATGGCAACCCAATGTGATCGTCACCGACATCTTCATGCCGCGCATGAACGGCCTGGAAATGAGCAAGGCCATCAAGATCGACGACCCCGATGCCCAGATCATCGTCATCACCTCCGACAAGGATAGCGAAAGCCTGCGCCACGCGCTCGAAATCGGCGTCGAACGCTACATTACCAAGCCGGTGGACATGCACTTGCTGGCCGATGCCATCGGCAAGTGTGTGCGCGATCAGCAGCAGACCGAAGAACTGCGCCTCACCCGTCAGGTTGCTGCGCTGACGCAAGCCTTGCAGGTACAACTTGAAGAAAAACAACTCGCCGAAGAGGCGCTGCAAAAAGAGAAAGCTGAACAGCTGATCTTGATCAATCGTCTGGAAGAAGCGCACAACCAGTTGCTGCAATCAGAAAAAATGGCGTCCATCGGCCAGCTGGCCGCCGGGGTCGCCCATGAAATCAACAATCCGATCGGCTTCGTCAACTCCAATCTCGGCTCCTTGCAGCAGTACGTCCAGAAGCTGTTGAAACTGCTCGCCACTTACGAGCAATACGAGGCAGAACTGGCTGCCGAAAGCCGGAGCATGCTAGGCAAGTTGAAGAAAGATATCGACATTGCCTACCTGCGCGAAGACGTCAGCGATCTGCTCAACGAGTCGCTGGGCGGCCTGCAGCGCGTCAAGCGGATCGTTCAGGATTTGAAAGATTTCTCCCATGTTGGCGACTCGGAAATGCAGTGGGCCAGTCTGGAAGAAGGGCTGGAAAGCACGCTCAATGTTGTCTGGAACGAG
>JANNNT010000118.1:0-1606 GCA_031398685.1 Rhodocyclaceae bacterium
GCGGTCGTTTTGTTGAGCGCTCGCGGCATCGCGTTGAATCGGGAAAACGCGGTCCGTATGGGACTCCTGCCCGAGGTAATCTTTGCAGTGGCGGCCAAGCATCAACAATTGTGTCAGAGAAACTCCGCCGAAATTGCCTGCCAGCCCAAGTCGCATGATTCCGTTCTCTTGGCTGAATCAGATGACGACTTTCGCTTGATTGAGTGGTGGCAACATCCCGAAAGAGGAGAGACGTTGCGAGCGTTGGTTCGTATGGTTGCAGGCCAATGATTGTATCCTTCTAAAATATATTCTTCCATCGACGCACGGTCCGATGGCTGGAACTGTTTGGATGGTGGGCCCACACGGATTTGAACCGTGAACCAAGGGATTATGAGTCCCCTGCTCTAACCATTGAGCTATAGGCCCAGAAAACGACCTCTGGTAAAGCACACTAAAAATCCCGCGAAAAGCATTTTCGTCCTTAGAAGCACAACATCTCCTGCATCCGCTCGATAAGCTTTTTTGTCCCGCTCCGGATTCGGGGCAGCCGGGGGTTCCAAGCGAGCACGATATCCCGATCCAGCCGCTCCAAAGACTTGTCCGTGAACTCCCGGTACGACCCCGCCGCCAGTTCCTGCAGAGCGATGACGGGTTGCACCGAACCATAGCCGCCCGACCGCACTGCTGCGAGCGCTTGCGGGAAGGACTGGCAGATCAGGGTGGGTTGCAGCTCCGTCTGATGTTCCTTCGCAATCTCGCGCAGGCGCTGCGTAAACTGGCTGTCACCATTCTGCGTCGCCAGAGGCAACCGGCCCAGTACATCCCCGAGCGACACTGGGCTTTTCGTCGGCAACAATTGCTTGGGCACTACCGCCGCAAATTTCAGCGTGCCGAGCCGGGCCGACTTCAATGGTTCGGCCAGCGCGTCTTTCCGCATCACGCCAAAATCCACCAGCCCGTCGCCGAGTTGTTGGACAATCTTGTTCGTGCGCAGATTGCTGGTGGCAATGTGCGCCGACTGGTCAGCCCGGCTGATTTTCATCAGGCGTGGGATCACCAGCCATTGGAGGAGACCGTCGCCGCCGGCGATGGTGTAGGAAACTTTCTCCGCCCGGCACTCGGCGCGAAAATCCTGCAGCGCGTGCATCTGCGCGCGGACCATTTCGGCCAGACGCACTCCTGGTTCGGTGAGCTTGAGCACACGGCCCTGGCGTCGCGCGATCTCGGTGCCGAAAAACTCCGACAGCTCGCGGAGTTGCCGGCTGTACTGGCTTTGTCGGACCGGATCACCGGGGGCCGCCTTGGCAATGCCGCCAGCGTGATGGATCTCAGCGAGGATGCGCAGGCGTTCAAGGGAAAGACCGGTTTCTGAGAAGAGATTTTCAAACATGACTATATAGTCGTGTTAGCTGCAATCGTCGCTGTGGCAAGCCCACAGCGATGTGGTATGATCCGGACATCAACAACTGACCGACCGAAACAAATCCAAGAAAACTTAACACCCCCTCTTGATTTCTCCGACCGATCTTCCGTTGTAACCAGTATAACCAATCAACGTCTCAGCCTTCCCATGAAACCTTCACATATTATATCTGCACCAGCCATCCGTAGAACGGATAGGCAC
>JANNNT010000274.1:0-5605 GCA_031398685.1 Rhodocyclaceae bacterium
CTGATTTCGTCGCAAATCGGAATCGGCTGCGAGAACGACCTGCGCATCCGCATTTTTGGTGCGCAGGGTTCGCTCACCTGGCACCAGGAGGAACCCAACCGCCTGCTTCATGCGGCCATCGACGCTCCGCCGCGCATTCTCACCCGAGGCTGTCCGTGGTTGTGCGACGCGGCAGTCAAGGCCACACGCCTGCCGGCCGGCCATCCGGAAGCCTTCTTCGAAGCTTTCGCCAATATTTACGCCGGTGCCGCGGAAGCCATGCGCGCCCGGGCGGAGGGACGTCGTAGCGCCGCATCGGAAGCTGACTTCCCGACGCTGGCCGATGGCCTGCGTGGTGTGCGCTTCATTGAAAAAACGGTCGAATCGGCACGATCCACTGCGAAGTGGACGTCTTTCTGAACCGGATTCTGGCCGCTGCGTGAATGAGCGGGCGATCCATTTGTCAAACCGAGACGGCCGGCTAGATCGGGGTCCGCCAGCCCCATGCTTCGGCGAGCGCCTGACATTCTGCTATTGAGCCGACAGCCGAGGTGGTCGACACTGAGCGTAATGCGGAAGCCGCAGCGCTGAGTCCGAGGGACAGGCTGTCGTTGATCGGCCAGGATTCATGAAGTCCGTAGAGCAAGCCGGCGGCAAAGGCATCGCCCGCACCATTGGCTCCCTTGATGGCATCGACGGGAACCTCCAGCGAGGGTTTGGCCAACACCTCGCCGTCACGCGTAGCGGCGATGCAGCCGCCTGGGAAATGGATCGCCACCAACTCAAGCGGCCCGCTGACGAGCAGCGCAACGGCCGCCCGCCGCGCCGCGCCGGCCGAAGTCACGCCAGCAGAGACGACATCGATACCGGTCAGGACGCCCGCCTCGTAGTCGTTGATAATCAGGCTATCCAGATGGGGCAGGCACGGCAGCACGAGCCGCCGGATCTCTTCCGGCGGGCCGGAAATCATTTCCAGATTGGTGCGCAGACCCGCCGCGCGGGCGCGCCGCAGAACGGTGACCCAGCCGTTTGGATCGCTCTCGTAGGGCGCATCCATCCGGGCGTGAATTCCGGGCGCGCCGAGATGCAGGAGTCGCGCTCCGGTAGTTGAAAAATCGAAATGTTCCGGACTGAGCAGGGCATTTGCGCCCTGGTGGTGGAAGAACGTGCGCTTGCCCGTGGCGCGCACGGTCATTACATCGGTATGCGAGGTGCCAACCCCGTCGAGCACACGCAGGGCCGCATGGTCAATGCCGTGCGTGGCACACGCGGCGAGCAGCAGTCGTCCGGCATCGTCGTTACCGACCACGCCCATGGCCCAGACCGGAAATTTCGGATCCAGCCGAGCCAGATCGATCGCCATGTTGTGTGCGGGACCGCCGCCCTGGAGTTCGCGGGCGACAATCTGCGTCAGCGTTTCCTGTTCCGGCCAGTGGCTGATCGAATTGTTGTGATCGACGAGCCAGCACCCTCCGCAAATGATGCCCCGTCTGAACATCTTAGTGCTCCGCGCTGAGGATCGGATCGCTGATCTCCAGGTCGTCCTGGAGCGGCAAGGCCGGAGTGATCCCCTTGGCCTGCAAATCGCCGTGATAGGCTCTTACGGCTTCCGCAGCGGACAAATCGCGCGCAACAACGGCACGCAAAAGCTTGACCAGATCGATCGGACTTTGCGCTAAATTGATTTTTCGTCCAAACAGGGCGACCCGAGCACCGGCTCTTTCCGCGCGGGAAAGCAGCTCAAACGTGTCCCGCGTGGTGCCCTTGGCCCCGCCGAGAATGCCCACGATCACGCGTTCAGGGTCGTAGGACGCGAGTGATTCCATCGCCCGGCGCCCGTTGTATACGATCTTCAGAAACACGGGCTGCTCGGATGAAACAACGCCGGCCAGTATGCGGATGATCGAGTCGCCGATGAAATGGCCCATCTCATCGGCCGCCACCCCAATATCGAAGACGGGATTGAACACCTCCAGGAAATGGCGCATTCCCAGCCCGGCAGCTTCGGCACGAAAATCCGAATAGGCTTCCAGCGTGGCAAGATCGCGCGTAATTTCGTTGGAGAAAGTCACGGAATAAAGACCCAGATCAGCACTTTTTAGCACCTTGGACAAGCGTGCAGACCGGAACGGACGCGACGGTTCGAGGCCATAGCGCCCGCCGCGCGGATACCAGATATCGGTGGTGTCGTTATAGCGGACAGCGGGCGTCACCTCGCTGTCGGCATAAAGTCCTTCGTTGACGAGGATTTCGGCGGTTGACGCACTGGTGAGCATGATGTCCACCAGGCCGGACTGGGTCATCGCCCGGATCGCATCGAGATAAATCGAGCGGGTGGCGAATTCGGGCGTAGCGGACCCCGCTTCATCAAGGGCAGGGCCCGGTGCCGCAAGGCCGAAGGCCATGTCAGCATCCTTGGCATCGGCGATGATGAAATCCCGGGGGGTGTAGGCGCCCGCGCGTATGCGCGCAAGCTTTCGGTCGAGACTTTTCATGTGACCGCTCCTCAGCGGCGTACTGTCAAAAAAATGACTCCGCTCCGGTCATTGCCGGCAGAAAGAACTCCCCCTGGGCTTGTCTCATGCAAACCCAGAGGAAACACGTGGGACTATAGGTAACTCGGTTACAGGTACCGGCTGACCAGGGTTTCGAGCATTTCCTGACGACCCGAACGCGGTTTCGGCTCAAGCCCGCGCTGCGTGGCCAAATCGGCCACCGCCGCCAGATCGAGTTCCTTGTTCAGAACCTGCTTGCCCAGGCTCTCATTCCAGCCGGCGTAACGCGCTTCCTTGAACGCACCCAACTGGTCGTCCTCAACCATCCTGGACGCGATCAGCAGGCCATGCGCCAAGGTATCAACTCCGCCGACATGGGCGTAGACCAGATCCAGCGCATCGACGCTCTGACGGCGCACCTTGGCGTCGAAATTAAAGCCACCCTTGGTGAATCCGCCGGTCTTGAGCACGTAATACAGCGACATCGCCACCTCGCTCACATCATTTGGGAACTGGTCGGTATCCCAACCGTTCTGCGAGTCACCTCGGTTGGCGTCCACCGAGCCGAAACAGCCGAGTGTGGTTGCCATCGCAATTTCATGCTCAAAGCTGTGACCTGCCAGCGTGGCGTGATTGCACTCGACATTGACCTTCACTTCGTTTTCCAGGCCATGCTGCTTGAGGAAGCCATAGACGGTCGCCACATCGAAGTCGTACTGGTGCTTTGACGGCTCCATCGGCTTCGGCTCGATCATGATCAGGCCATCGAAACCGATCTTGTGCTTGTGTTCAACCACCATGTTGAGGAAACGTCCCATCTGGGCGAGTTCGCGCTTGAGGTCGGTATTGAGCAGTGTTTCGTAACCTTCGCGGCCACCCCACAGCACGTAGCCGCTACCGCCCAAGCGCTTGGTAGCCTCGAGTGCGTCGCGCACCTGCAGAGCCGCGCAGGCAAACACTTCGGGATCGGGATTGGTCGACGCACCGGCCATGTAACGCGGGTGCGAGAAGAGATTGGCGGTACCCCACAGCAGCTTGACGCCGGTACGCTCCTGCGCCGCCGCCGCCTTGTCCACCATGTGCGCAAACGCTTTCTGGCTGTCACGCAAGGAGCCCATGTCCGGGGCCAGATCGCGATCGTGGAAGGTATAAAACGGCACACCGAGCTTCTGCACAAAGCTCATGGCTTCTTCAAGTTTCAGTTCAGCCAGAGCCAGCGGGTCGTTACCCTTTTGCCACGGCCGATTGAAGGTACCCCCACCAAACACGTCGCTACCCGACGAGCAGAAAGTATGCCAGTAGCACACCGCGATACGCAGATGATCTTCCATTGTCTTTCCGAGCACGACGCGCTTTGGATCGTACCAGCGGTAAGCCAGGGGATTGTTGGTATCGGGGCCGGCGTAGCGCACGGTTTCGATTTCCGAGAAGTAGGTTGCAGCCATTAACAGTCTCCTTTAATAATTCAGATTATGCGGCCGGAAAGTCCGGCCAGGTCTCCACCAAAAATACCTCTGGGATGCCGCAAGCACAGCGGCCCCATTTGCATATTCGTCGACGACAACAAAGTACCATCATGCCCATCAGCATTCAATCCGTCCCCGGCACACAACGGAAAACATGCCCTTTTCCAATTCAGCGACTACACCTTGAAAGCTTTGCAAAATTTGCTTGCTGAGTAACTCGCCTCGTTGATTTGAGCGACGTCCACGGCATCCAATGTATCCGACGCTGGACAACAGGTCTGTTATCTTTCAAACTAAGACTGATACTTTTTTAGCACGATCAAAAGCCAGAGAAAAGCATGCGCATCGTTTTCGAGAAAGTACCGGATTCCGAAGGCTCGTCCTTCGGCTGTTTTCATGCCGGCGGCCGCGTATTCGACTGTCCATACCACATTCATCCTGAGGTGGAGATTCTCCACATCCTGAGCGGACGCGGGTTGCTGGTCGTCGGCGATCATATCGGACGCTTCGTACCCGGGGATCTGTTGCTCCTCGGCAGCGGACTGCCGCACATGCTGTGCAGTGATCCGATCACGTCCGATAGCAGTGAGCCAACCCACATCCGTTATGCGCAGTTCAAGCTGGATAATTTCGGCGAGGCCTTCTGGCAGATGCCGGAGCAGCAGACCGTCACGCATCTGCTCGCGCAATCGGCGCGCGGGCTACGCTTCGACGAAGCCAGTACATCCCGCCTGTTGCCCACGATGGACCGCCTGTGGGAAACATTTGGCGCTCGCCGTTTATGGAGTCTGATGGAACTCATGGACGAGATGGCGCCCTCCCGCAACACCAGCCCGCTGGCCAGCGTGGGCTACGCGCCGGTGGTTACCCACCGCGACTCGGAGCGCCTCAACGGCGCAATTCAGTACATGAACAGCCATCTGACGAGCCCATTGCAACTCACCGATGTCGCCCGCGAAGCCGGCCTTTCGCCGCAGGCGTTCAGCCGGTTTTTCCACAAGTTCATGGGCATCCCATTCGTCGAATATGTATCGTCCCTGCGCATCAGTCTCGCCTGCCGATACCTTCTGGAGACGGACAAGACCATTGCGGCCATCTGCTATATCTGCGGGTTCAATAACCTGTCCAATTTCAACCGACAGTTCCTTCGCTACAAACACATGACGCCGAAAGAATTCAAACGCAGCGGTGCCATCGAAAACGCGGATAACGGGTTCTTTGCGCGTGCACTGCCAGGCAGTGGCTCGGCGCCGATTGAGGCACCACGGTGACAAGAATATCTCAGCCAGCGTCAAGTGCCTTCTGGCCGTAGCCAGAAGGCCACAATGGCCTGGGTAGTCAACAATGACGGGGGATGAAATACAGACGAGCCGAATGCCCGTTTGATCGAAACCAACAAATCACGAGCAGATTTGCTCTTCGCTGAGGTTCAGAGTGGGCGTTGACCTTGGACACAGCGCGAATTTCCTCGGGCGACAAATGGCGTCGTCGCCCGAGACAAGCCTTAGCGCTTCCTGCTCAGTTCTTCCTCGGCAAACAGCGCTGCTCCGACAATTCCGGCCTGATTCAAAAAGCTGGCGGCGACGACTGGCGCCTTGGTGGTGATCATTGGCGAGAACTTGTGCAGCTTATCGCTGACGCCCCCGCCCAGCACGATCAGGTCGG
>JANNNT010000306.1:0-5524 GCA_031398685.1 Rhodocyclaceae bacterium
CCGGATACCACAACCGGAATACGCCCGGCGGCCTGTTTGACGACAAATTTGCCCAGTGCCGAGCGTTCTTCAACCGATAAAAACTGCATCTCGCTGGACTGGCAGACGGCGAACAGGGCATCAGAACCCTTGGCGATATACCACTCGGTCAGGCGTTCCAGGCCGGCATAATCGATCTCCCCGGCTTCGCTGAACGGGGTCAGCATGACCGGAACGATTCCTTCAATTTTCGCTGCATTCATGGCGTTTCACCTCGTTGATCAGTGGAAACAATACTACAACTATATTCTTCGGTACATACATCCGGAGCTTGTCAGCTAAATCGTAGTAGCACGAGAAATTCCGCGTCTCGAAGTAGTGGACATCCGCTTTGGACAGGTATAGATTCATGCCTGCTGAGCACGTTTTAGTTGATCGCTAAATAATAACTCATATCAAGGTACGGCATGAACAGTGTTTTGGTGGCTGGCAGCATCAATGGGGGTCTGGCGGTGGGAATGAACCAGCTCCCTGCGCCGGGAGGCGGTGCCCGAACAGGGTTTCAAGGCCTTTCCGTGGGCGGCATGCCAATACATGGACAACTACTGACTTTGTCTGAGAATATTGACAAGGCGGGACAATAGTCTGGCCTAATTAAAGAATTGGCATTGATGAATCGGGCTCTACTCCGCAACACACTGGCGGCAGGGTAGAGTTTGCATCGGAAACACTGGGGGTCGTTCGAACCCGTTGGTTCCACACAGGGAGGGCGCATCCTGGCCTTCGTTTATTGCAACACTCTGGTAGGGGAAGATCATGAGTCATAAAGCACTGCAAACTGTTCTACGCAAAGCGGGCATCAGCACGCTCACGATGGTTGTCGCGCTGGGTCTGGGTTTTGCCGCACCGCAGGCCATCGCACAGTCCAAACAACTCATCCGTATTTCGACACCGGCCGTTCCGGATGACTGGCACGCCAAGATGTTGACCGTGTTCAAGGACTCGCTGGAAAAATCCGCTCCCGGTGAATTCGATGTCCAGATTCACCTCAACGCTTCCCTGTTCAAGCAAGGCACCGAGCCGGCCGCCATGGCACGCGGCAACCTGGAAATGGCGATCATTTCGTCGCAGGATATCTCCAAGATCGTGCCGGAATTCTCCATCTTTACGGCGGGTTACGTTGTTCGTGACCCGGATCACCAGCAAAAGATCTTCAACGGCCCGATCGGCGAAGAAGTCTTCAAGCCGGTTATTCAGAAACTTGAAGTTACTCCGTTGTCCACGGTCTATCTGGGTACCCGCCAGGTGATGCTGCGCGATGACAAGGACGTGAAAACTCCGGCGGATCTGAAAGGCGTGAAACTGCGTATGCCGGGCAGCAAGGAGTGGTTGTTCCTCGGTGAGGCTCTGGGCGCTACCCCGACGCCATTGGCCTACGGCGAAGTGTATCTGGCGCTCAAGACCGGGACCATTGACGGGCAGGATAATCCGCTTCCCAGCGCCCGCGCGGCGAAGTTCTTTGAAGTCAGCAAAACGGTTGTGATGACCAGTCACCTGGTCGATGGCATTTTCCTGTCGATCGCCAGCAAGACCTTCAACGCCATGACTCCGGCTCAGCAGCAAAAAGTGAAGGCCGCCGCTCAGGATGCAGCCAAGTACAACAACGAAAACCGGATCAGGGACGAAAAGGAAGTTGTCGAGTATTTCAAGTCTCAAGGCTTGAAGATCGTAACGCCGAATGTTGATGAATTCCGCAAAGTGGTTCAGGCGAAATACCTGAATTCCGAATACGCCGGCATCTGGCCAAAGGGCTTGCTGGAGCGGATCAATGCCGTTCGCTGATTTCAGAAAGCTGTGCAAACAGGCCGCCGACATCGTCGGCGGTTTGTTATATTCCGCACTTTTCCTGGTCTTCGTCGTTCAGGTTATCGCACGTTTCGGCTTTAACCAGCCACTGGCCTGGACGGACGAAATGGCGGTCGTGCTGTACATCTGGGTCATCCTGTGGGCCGCCGCCTTCATGGTGCCGGAGCGCGAGCATGTGGTGTTCGATCTCGTTTATCACATGGCTTCTCAACGCGTGCGACGGTACATGCGGATTGCCGGTCACCTCATGATTGGCGGTTTGTCGGCCTGGGCCTTGCCGGCAAGTTGGGATTACATTCACTTCATGGCGCGTGAGGGTACCCCCGTTCTGAACTTGTCTTTCATGTGGGTCTTCCTTCCCTTCGCCTTGTTGCTGGTATCCCTGATAGCGCGGGGGATCTGGCAAATCATCGTGATCGCTTACGAAGCAATTGAGGATAAAAAATGACCGCCCCCTTATTAGCGCTGACATTCGTACTTGTCGCCGGCTTTTTGCTGCGGGCGCCCATCGGTTTTTCGATGATTGTCAGTGGTGTGGCTTACCTGATCGTCAAAGGGCAGGACCTGGGTCTGGCGGCAGAACAGATTCTCAACGGCCTGTACAACAGCTACGTCCTGCTGGCGGTCCCGCTGTTCATTCTGGCCGCCAACCTGATGAACGCTGGCACCGTAAGCGACCGTCTCTTTGATTTCTGCCGCGTTCTGGTCGGCCGCTTGCCTGGGGGGCTGGCGCAGGTGGACGTCCTGGTCAGCGTGGTGTTTTCGGGGATGAGCGGCAGCGCCATTGCCGACGCCGCCGGGCCGGGGCTGGTCAGTATCAAGCAGATGCTCAAGAAGCCGGAATACAGCCCCGGTTTTGCCGGTGCCATTGTCGTCGCCAGCGCAACCATCGGCCCGATCATTCCACCATCGATTCCATTGGTCATCTACGGGCTGGTATCAGGCGCTTCGGTAGGCGCCCTGTTCCTGGCCGGGGTGGTGCCCGGGCTGTTGATGGCGGTGGTGCTGATGATCGCCGTCCACATCATCGCCTCACATCGAAAAATGCCGCGCGAAGACAGGATTCCTCTGTCCGAGTGGCCGGGCATTTTTTACAAAGGGGCGCTGCCCCTGTCTTTGCCGGTGGTCTTGCTGACCGGTATTTACACCGGCGTATTCACGCCCACGGAAGCCGCTGCGGTTGCTGCCTTGCACGCCCTGATACTGGCCGGTGTGGTTTACCGGGCCTTGAGCCTGAAGACCTTCTTTGATGTGATTCTGGAGTCGACGCGTTCAAGCGCGGTGATTACCCTGATCATTGCCGGCGCCTTCATGATGAACTATGCCTTTACCGCCGAAGGCGTGCCGCAGATGCTTGCCGGCTGGGTCATGGAGATGCATTTCAGCAAAGTTCAGTTCCTGCTTATGGTCAATGTGCTTTTCTTGGCTCTGGGCTGCTTCATGGATGTCTCGGTGCTGTTGCTGGTTTTCGTACCGATCCTGTTGCCCATCGCCAAGGTTCTGGGCATCGATCTGGTGCATTTCGGTGTCGTGGTCGTGTTGAACATGATGATCGGCCTGATCCACCCGCCCTTCGGCATGCTGCTGTTCGTGACCAATGCCCTGACCGGCATCCCGATCAAGGACATGATGCGCGAGGGATGGCTGTTCCTGGTCATGTTGTTGATGCTGTTGCTGGCCATGACGCTGATCCCTGAAATCGTGTTGTGGTTGCCGCAATCCATGGGCTACGTCACTCAATAGTCCCGCGCCGCGCTGGTGTGTGCCGTCAGAAAAACGGCGCGCACCAGCCTGTTTTCTTGTTTCAGATAATACTGTCCATGAGCAAATACACGCGCCTGACCATTGATGACATCGCCCGCATGGCCGGGGTTTCCCGCACCACCGCGAGCATGGTGCTCAATGGTCGCGCGGAGCAATTCCGTATTTCGGCGGCAACGCAGCAGCGCGTGCTGGATACCGCGCAGGCGCATAATTTTCAGCCGTCGCATTCGGCTCGGGCACTGCGTTCGGGCTGCAGCAACACGTTCGGGCTGGTCATCCCGGAACTGACCAACTTTGCCCACGCCAGTCTGGCGCAGGCCATGGAGCCGATTTGCCATCAAGCGGGGTATCAACTGCTGGTGGTTTCCAGTAACGATGAGCCGCAACAGGAACTGGCGGGAATTGAGCACCTGATTGCACGCCAGGTCGACGGTTTGATGATCGTGCCCAGTTCGCCCGATCCGCAGGTGTATCTTAAATGGAGCGCACGGCTACCGCTCTGTCTGGTCGATCGCCGCATAGACAGCATTTCTCTGCCATTTGTGATCACCGACGCAGAAAGCGCCGTAACCCAAATGGTGTCTGATGCACTCAAAGACGGTGCCGATGAAGCCTATTACTTTGGTGGTCAGCCTTATCTTTCACCCAGTATCGACCGGCTTAATGGCTTTCGTGCAGCGCTGGCCACGGCCGGACTCCAGGAGAAGCCTGGCTGGGTACGCGCCCGCGATTATCGCCGCAGCAGTGGGTACGCGCTGATGCAGGATTGCTATCGTGATCTGGGGCGTTATCCGCGGGTGCTGTTCACCGGTTCGATCACGCTACTCGAGGGCGCTCTGGCTTTCATCAGCGACAATCAGCATTTCGACATCGCCCCCAATCGCATCATTACCTTCGACGACCACTACCTGCTCGACTGCCTGCCGCTCAAAATTGATGCCATCCAGCAGGACAGTCAAGCTCTGGCCAGCGCCAGTCTGCAAAAACTGATCGGATTGCTGGGCAAGGAAAAGCCTGCTTCAGAAACGGTTCCCGCACGACTTCACTGGCGTAGTCGAAGGGAATAGACCAACACGCCAAAGCTCCCAAGACGATTTCAGTTAAGGTATCAAGTGGATATTCCCGTTTCCCGCGCAGCAAATTTCGCCGTGAAACGGGGGGCGTTCATAGCCCCAGCAGGCTTGAATGGATCTTGATAACGGCCTTGCGAACCTTTGTTTTATTCCCAACTGATAGACAGGCGCGGTGCAGTTCCTTCGGCGTGAAGAAGATAAAAGTGCCCGGTTCTATGTCCATGAAAAATTCATTTTTCACCGTCTTGTAGAAGGCAAAGTCCTTGGATTCGAGACAATCCTCGATGGCCACCAAGCCTGTTTGCGGCAGGGCATAACCATAACGCTCAGGCGCAGTCAGCGGCATTTGAACGTCTGCGTATTTGCCGTGGACTTCCGACTTGCTTTCGTCAAACGTACGCGTTTCGACGTCCTGGATCAGAAAAAACAGCTTGTCTCCCTCCAGTTCGTAGCGGCCGGGGTCCATAGTGAGCAGATCCAGTTTTTGCAGAGCTTCAATAGCGCGTACGACGGCTGCCGGAAAAATGGATTGGTGTGCGGTGACATCGGATAGCAGGCCAATAATCATGAAAAAACTCCCTCTGAAAAGTGTTAATCATACGTCTCTGAAGCCGAGAACGCAAAAAACGAAACGCCGGTCCAATAAATTTATTCAGCCTGAATGCTTCGTAAACAGGGGCGTCGGGAACGACAAAGGCCTTGGGGTTTCCAGCATTCTGATTTATTTCGCCCTGTCATCGGGCTGTAACAATCGGAGGCTAATCTTTACCCCGTTGTCTCGACCCACTCTGTGAAGGATTCTCCATGTCAAAGCATGCAAAAACATTTTCCGCCCTGGCCGT
>JANNNT010000324.1:0-4465 GCA_031398685.1 Rhodocyclaceae bacterium
TCAAAGGTGGCTTTGTCGGTCTCGTAGGCGAACAGATCGTCGCCGATCGCGACCGTGTCCCCCACCTGCTTGTACCACTTGCCAATGATGCAGCTTTCAACAGATTGTCCTTGCCGAGGCATGATTACGGGTGTTGCCATTTCATACTTCTCCTAAACTATTCGACATGAAGTTGCAAAAACGCAAAGCAATATCCCTCGCAGGCAGCACATTTATAAGTCATATCCCATTTGTTTACGCCCAAGCGGCGTCAGATCCGAAGGCAGGAAGCGGTTCGAGAAATCCACTTCGTAATCCTCCGCAGCAAAGTCCGGCGACGATTTGCCGAGTTCGAAGGCAACGCGTTGCTTGAGCAGAAAGGCCCGATTCTTGGCACAGTCAGGTGCCGCGCCGATGTACATCACGTTGCTATAGTTCTTGCCGTTGTGTTTGTCTTCAACGCCGTGAATCAGATCGGGGTGCCACCATACGGTATCGCCGGCCTCAACTCTGGGAATGGGACCGAAGGCGGGTATCAGCAGGGCGTGGTATTGCTCGGTGATCACCATGGCGCGGCCGGCACGGGCGTTACACAGGTCGTCTTCCGCGATGTCGTCCTGCAAGGCGCGCAACAGCAGCCAGGCCATGGCGTTGGCGATGGGCACCACGTTCAGCGTGCCATCCCCCGGGCCTTGTGCGGTGAGTGCTGTCCACGCCTGGAAAGTGCGGAACATGTTGCATACGGCCGGCGAAGGAATTTCCTTGGTTTCGGTGCGGCAGGCCGCAGAAAAGGGGTCGTAGGCCGCAAGATCACCGCCATAAACGTGGGCGTAAACCTTGCGATAGCCGGGGTCGATCCAGCGTTCTATCGAGCCGCCGTCGATGTGGGGGGAAAGACCCAGCGACGCGTCGCCCGGTTCACGCTGGCGAACACGGTCGGCATAGGTGCATTCCTGGTCGGGATTGAACACCGGTTTGCCGTCCTGGTTGATGTCCCACAGGCGGTTGAGCCAGCGGCGTGTTTGCGCGAGCTCATCCGATTGGCGGGCTTCCATTTGCGGCTTTGACCAGTAGAGGCCGTAAATTTGTGGGCGTGAGCTGGCGAGGGTGCTGAAGTATTGGTCGAGTCCGCGCTTCTCTTTTTGTTTATCGATGTAATGGTTGTCGGTAATGTAGGACTCCAGGGCGGTGTTCCATGTGTCGATGCGCTCTTTCGCGAAAACCCCGCGCACAACGACCGCGCCGCGCTGTTTGATACGGGCGACAGTCGAGGCGTTCAGCGACGATAGGTCGTTGAACTGGACTTCCGGGACCGGCGCGATTCCTTGTGCGCGTTCGCGCACAATGGTTTCAACCTGCGCTTCAATGTTGCGCGTCAGCGCTTCAAAACGTTCTTTAAGATCGGGCATCCGGGCGCGCAACTCGCGCTTGGCCGCAATGATCTGGTCACGGTATGGAAGGTTCGGGTCATCTTGGTTCATGGCGATATTCCTTACAGTTAAGTGAAAAACGGATTGGTGCGACGACCAAGCCGGACTAGGTATACAGCATTCGCTTGTTGCCTCCCCTTGTTCGTCCCGCTTTAGATACAAGAACTACCAGTGAGGGCTCAACACGCTGGGTTACGGAATGCTGGCGTCGTTCAACCTGCTTCGGTCCGCACGATGTGGCGGCGAATGGCTTCAACCACCATTGCGTGATCCTCGTCATGAGGCAGCCCCGAGACCGTGATGGTGCCGATCACCCCGCCCCCCTTCACCGTGACCGGCACCGCCCCACCGGAAGCGGCGTAGTCGCCGGAAGGCAGGCCGTAGACCTCTTCAATCGATTTCCCCTTTACCTCCAACAGCGTGGCGATATAGAAGGAACTCCTGAAAAAGCGCCCGACCACCCGATTCTTGCGCATCACCCACTGATCGTTGTCCGGAGACGTCCCGGGCAGCGCTGCATGAAAGAGCTGCTGCCCGTTGACGGCGATATCGATGGTGATCGTCAACTTTTCGTGACGCGCAGTTTCGACCAGATCAAGACCGATGGCAAAGGCGTCGTCAAAATCGAAATGAGCAAATTGCAGCCGCTCCTGTTCGGCGATCAGCTGTTCCAGCACGGCGTCCGGGTTCATGACAACGCCTCTTCGAGAGCCTGCTTCATGACCTCCTTGTCGGGTTCGAGACCGGTCCACATGGTGATGTTGAGCGCGGCCTGGTTGATCAGCATCGCAAGTCCGCTCTGCCATCTGATCCCGCGCTTTTCGGCTTCCTGCAGGAACGGGGTGAAGGCAGGATTGGGAATCACGTCCTGAACATACATCGCCGTGGTGAGGGTGTCGTAGTCGATATTCGGCTTGTCGTCGACATTGGGGTAGAGACCGATCGAGGTTGCGTTCACCAGAATGTCGGTGCCGGCCGGGATCTTGTACTGGTCGACCCAGGGCACATAGTCCACCGCGACGGCCGTATTTTCCTTGAGGGTTTTGACCAGCCCTTCGCCCAGAGCCATGTCCTTCGGGATATTGACCACCGTGAGTTTCCTCGCGCCGGCCAGGGCCAATTCGACGCAGATGGCGCGTGCGGCACCGCCGGCGCCGAGCACCACGATGTTCTTGTCTTTCGCTGAAACACCCGCGTTGTCGAGGGCAATCATGAAACCCTGCCCGTCGGTATTCTCTCCGGTCAAGACGCCGTTATCGTTGATGACCGTGTTAACGGCCCCGATCAGCTTGGCGCTGGGCGCGATCTTGTCGAGGTACTTGATCACCTCGATCTTGTGCGGGATGGTGCAGTTGATGCCGCGCATCTTCATGGCCTTGAGTCCCTTGATCGCATCGGCGATGCCTTCGGGATCGACGTCGATGGTCAGAAAACGCCAGCGATCGAGACCCAGCGCACGGAAAGCCGCCTCCTGGATCACAACGCCGGGGTTTTCCGAAACCGGGTGACCGAAGACTCCGACCAGGTTGTCCAGATAGTTCTGTTCCTTCATGATTTCTTTCCTTTCAACTGTTGGCGTAATAGACGGCGCCGATCGCCTGGGCGAATTGAGCGACGGTGTACTGTGGGTTGCTCTCAAGCTGCTTCATCAAGGGGGTGTTGGCCATACCGGTGCCGGCGACGACAAGGGAAATATCCTTCTTGATCCGGCGACCGCCGTCGACCAGCAGGTCGAAACAGGTCTGGTTTTTGACGAGGCGGCCAAACAGGAAACGCTCGTCGGTTCCGGGATCGAGAATGCGCTTGCATTCGATCAGGGTGACCGCCAGCGCTTCGCCGATTTCACGCCAGATCTTGAAGTTGGTTTCGTCCTTTTCCCGATCCGGCAGCCGCATCATGTGTTCGAGAAAGGGCTTGCGCTGGTCGATCGGTTCGGTCGGCACATAGTAGCCCTGGCCTCCGGCGTGGGGGCGCGAGACGACATAGCCCTTGGATTTCAATTCCTCAAACAGGTCGGGGCGTTCTCCGGGGAAGTATTTCAAGGCCAGACGGAAGACGCCGCTCTGGCTGCAGTATTTCTGCAGTGTTCCCGACAAGCCGGTGTTGAAATTGTTGACGCTGCGCAGATCGTCGCTTTCATAGTCACGTTCTGGCCAGCTGCCGAGGTCGATAACGAAGTTGTAGACTTCGAGCGGGATATCCGGGATGGTGCCCGACTCGGTGATCCAGCCGGTACCGAGTTCGGTGCCCAGGGTATGGGCGAAGACCCCGTTAGACACCTTCGGCGCATCGCCCGAAAAGGCCATTTCCACGGCGGCGGTAAAGGAGGCCATCGGCCCGTCGTTGATGATGCGGACGGCTCCGCCGGGAATGACCGAGGCCCTGAGCCGGTCATCGAGATGGGTCAGTTGCGAAAAGTCGGCTTCATAATCGATATCCGGGTTGTTTCTGATGCCGCGCGTTTTATAAACCTCGCCGCCGACGATCTTGTTCTTGACCACGACATCGGGGAAACACAGCCCGATCGCGGTGAGTTTCTCGTCCGTCGGCAAGCCGGTTTGGCCTAGTTCCCGCAGAACCTGCTCGATCACTTCATAGGACGCGTCCTTGTCCATCGCCATGCCGATCGCCGACAGATAAGACGCCCTGGTTTGCGGATTGCCCGTGTAGTGATGAATCGCGAGGCGCGCCTGCAGAACCCGGACAATCAGGCAGATTGGTTCGATGAGTTGGGCGGATCGGGTAAAGCTGGCCGGAAACCAGTCGTATTCCTTGTACTCGACAAGGCGACCGTCGACGACGAGAACCGCCTTGATATCGGTGCCGCCAACGTCGATGCCGCACAACGCCTTGCCCGCCAGCCCTTCGGTACAGGCTTTGAAGAAAGCCATGGTGTCGACTCGGGTTCTTCCGCTAACGGGCAATTCAGGCAAGCGTGAACTATCGTCGATCCGGAAACAGAACGACGGTTGGTCCGGATGAACGGCGCTGATCATGCGGTCGAGAACATTCACCGCACGCCCATAAGCCTTCCTTGAATTCCTCGGGCTATCGAT
>JANNNT010000338.1:0-9346 GCA_031398685.1 Rhodocyclaceae bacterium
AGGGCAACGATGCAGACGTTGGTGACCAGATTCGGCATGGTTGACCCCTGTGTAAATAAGAAGCATTCTCAATATAGGCGCTATTATTCGACGTGTCAATGAGAATAATTCGCAACGGAAGACTTTTTTACGGAGGCCTGGTCAAATGCTCAGGACGGATTCGGGCCGTGGCGGTGCCAGCTGGACAGGCCCGCTGGTTACCCGTGCGGGGTAGGCGACTTCTCTTGGGTTTCGGCTGGCGGCTGGCGTGTAAACGCTGTCTCTAGCGGTGCCGGATTCGAGTGGCCCCGTTTTTCCTTCGTCACATGGCCGTTGTGTGCCGAGCCTCTAGCCTGTTGAGCGAACGCCGCGAATACAACGCCAGAAACTCGTTGGCAACCAGGGCGCCGAGTACCAGCGCGCCGCCAGTCAAGGTGCTTGAGGACGGTTGTTCACCCGCGCCCAGCCAGGCCCAGCTTACGCCAAAAATCACCTCAAGCAGCCCGAGTAAGGCGATTTCCGGGGCGGGCAAGCGCTGGCTCAGGCGGACGACCAGCAAGCAGGGCACGGCAAGTTGCACGACGCCCAGCAGCGACAAAAGCCCCAAATCATGCATTGAAGCTTGCAACGGATACGCCAGAGGCAACATGACCAATGCCGAGATTACGGCACCGATCAACACGGCGGGCAGCATGTCCTGCGCCGGTGTGGTGGCCGCATCGCGCTGGTGATGACCGACATGCTGCAGGGTGGTGAAGTTGATCGCTGCGGCCATCGGTACCAGCAACCCAACCAGGGTGCCGATGAGCGAGATGCCGGTAGCCGCCTGCTGCCCAAACATCCAGGCGATGCCCAGGCCGCCCACGACAATGGCCAACCAGGTGCGGGTCGGCAGTTTGTGGCGTAAAAAGAACCGCGCGAAGAGCGCGGTGATCAGCGGGCCGATGGCCATGATGACCAACACATTGGCAACGCCGGTGAGCGTAAGGGCGACCATGAAAGCTGTGAACTGCACCGACCAGCAAATACCTGAAATCCATACCACGCGCGAGGACTGGAGGATGCCACGCCAGAGCGACGGGCCACGCATGGCGGTCAGTGCTACGGCCAATGCCAACGCGTTGAAGGAACTACGCCAGAAGGTCACCTCGAAGCTTCGTGCAGCGTCGAGATGGCGCGTTACCACCCCGGCAATGCTCCACAGCAAGGTCACAAAAACCATCAAGGAGACTGCGCGGGCATGGGTCATCGACGAGTTATGCATATGCGGAAGAGTTTTTTTGGAACAGGGCGGGGCGATAGGTCGCCAAAGCGGGTAACTATACCCGCCTTCGTGTGGGTGAGCGTAAAGGATCTGGCGAGCAATGAAGGGAGCCGGCGCGCTCTCGGCAACGGGTTCATGCAGGAACGCGAATCTTGGACGCGATAAGCCAGGATATGCAGTTGTTCGTCACTCGTCTCGATCACGCCATGCCTCGTATCCTGATCGATCCTGGCTACCTGTTCCGTCTCATACTCGATCGGATAATGCTGGAACTGGAATTTCACCACGTCCGATGGTACAATCGCCGGGTTTTTCTGACCTGTGTCGGTGAAATATTAATGCGTGCCATGGTGGTACGCGAGGCGCGCCGGTAACGGTTCGTCAATTACGCACATTCGCCTGTTCAAGGGTGCTCGTCAATTATTCAAGACGGGCGTAGGTGGGCGAATGGTGGTTTAACCCTGATATGAAGGAACAAGTATGTCCGCAACCATGCGCCAAATGCTGGAGGCCGGTGTCCATTTCGGTCACCAAACCCGCTTCTGGAACCCCAAGATGGCTCAGTACATCTTCGGTGCTCGCAGCAAAATTCACATCGTCAATCTTGAGAAAACGCTTGCAAATTACAACGAAGCCATGGCTTTCGTACGCAAGCTGTCGTCCAACAAGGGCAATATCCTGTTCGTCAGCACCAAGCGCCAGGCGCGAGAGATCATCGCGGAAGAAGCAAGTCGTGCCGGGTCGTGCTACGTTGACCAGCGCTGGCTGGGCGGCATGCTGACCAATTTCAAGACCATCAAGCAGTCGACCAAACGTCTCAAGGACATGGAAACCATGACCGAGGACGGTTCGCTTGAGAAGCCCGGCAAGAAGGAAGCGCTGATGACTCAGCGCGAGCTGGCCAAGCTGCAGAAATCCATCGGCGGCATCAAGGAAATGAATACCCTTCCGGATGCGCTGTTCGTCATCGACGTTGGCTACCACAAGATCGCCATCACCGAAGCCAACAAGCTGGGCATCCCGGTTATCGCAGTGGTCGATACCAATCATTCGCCGGAAGGTGTTGATTACGTCATCCCGGGTAACGATGACTCCTCCAGCGCGATCCGTTTGTATGCGCGTGGCGTTGCCGACTCGATTCTTGAAGGACGCAGTCAATTCGTTGAAGAAATTGTCGCAGCAGCGTCATCCGGCGACGAGTTCTTCGAAGAATCTGCGCAGTAATCCTCTGGTCCAGTCGTCCGGTTGCATGCAACAAGTAGTGCAAGCGGAAAATTCTTGTTTGAACTGATTTGAATGAGGTGCGGCCGGTTTCCCCGGCCGTGTCCGCAAGTGGAGAGAAAAAATGGCGGCAATTACCGCAAGTATGGTGGCAGAACTGCGCGCAAAAACCGACGCGCCGATGATGGAATGCAAACGGGCTCTGACCGAAGCCGATGGTGATCTGGGCAAGGCCGAAGAAATCCTGCGTGTAAAGCTCGGCAACAAAGCGACCAAGGCCGCTGCCCGCATTACCGCTGAAGGCATTGTTGGCATCAGTATTTCGGCCGATGGCAAGCTGGGCGCCATCATCGAGATCAACTGCGAGACCGATTTCGTTGCCAAGAACGAGGATTTTTTGCAACTGACCAAGGCCTTCGTCGAGCTGGTCGCTGGCAAGAACCCGGCGGATGTGACGGCACTGTCGGCACTGCCAATGGGCGACGGCACCGTTGAATCGACCCGTGCTGCCCTGGTTGGCAAGATCGGCGAGAACATGTCGGTTCGCCGTTTCTCGCGTGTCGAAGCCAAGGGCAAGTTGGCCTCCTATATCC
Source organism: Rhodocyclaceae bacterium (assembly GCA_031398685.1). Lineage (GTDB taxonomy): Bacteria > Pseudomonadota > Gammaproteobacteria > Burkholderiales > Rhodocyclaceae > Propionivibrio. Next base: position 3,058 of record JANNNT010000338.1, read on the forward strand.
ACGGCGGCGCCAAAATTGGTGTTTTGCTCGATGTGGTTGGCGGCGACGAACAATTGGGCAAGGATTTGGCGATGCACATCGCTGCCTCCAAGCCGAAATCGCTGGACGCCTCGGGTATTCCTGCCGAACTGCTGGACGTCGAACGTCGCATTGCCGTTGAAAAGGCACGTGCCGACAATAAACCGGAGGCCATGTTCGAGAAAATTGCCGAAGGTACCGTCCAGAAGTACCTGAAAGAAGTGACCCTGTTGGCGCAGGTGTTTGTTAAAGCCGAAGACGGCAAGCAGACCATTGAGCAATTGCTTAAGGCCAAGGGGGCTTCGATCGTCGGCTTTACGCTGTACGTGGTTGGTGAAGGGATGGAGAAGCGCTCGAACGACTTCGCCGCCGAAGTTGCTGCTCAGGCAGCGGCTGCACAGAAATAAGCCAAAGGGTTCGAACTGACATGACTGAGACTGCTACCCCAAAATTCAAACGTATCCTGCTCAAGCTTTCGGGAGAAGCCTTGATGGGCGATGATGCTTATGGCATTAACCGTCAGACGATTTCCGAAATCGTTGGTGAGGTCAAGAGTGTTGTCGATTTGGGGGTGCAGGTTGGTGTTGTCATCGGCGGGGGCAATATCTTTCGCGGTGTTGCGCCTGCCGCAACCGGCATGGATCGTGCGCAGGCCGACTATATGGGCATGCTGGCCACGGTGATGAACGGACTGGCCTTGCAGGATGCAATGCGCGTCGCCGGGATGGTGGCGCGCGTCCAGTCGGCGCTGAGCATTGAACAGGTTGTCGAGCCCTATATTCGTGGTCGAGCCATCCGCTATCTTGAGCAGGGGCGGACGGTGATTTTTGCCGGCGGCACGGGCAATCCATTTTTCACGACGGATACCGCAGCGGCTTTGCGCGGGGCAGAAATTGGGGCCGAGATCGTTCTCAAGGCAACGAAAGTCGATGGTATATACTCGGCGGATCCGAAAAAGGACCCTCTGGCGACAAGGTACGACCGGATCAGCTTCAATGAGGTGATGTCCAAGAATCTGGCAGTTATGGATGCAACCGCATTTGCGCTGTGCCGCGACCAGAAACTGCCAATCAACGTCTTTTCGATTTTCAAGCGGGGTGCGCTGAAGCGGATTGTGCTTGGCGAGAGCGAAGGCACGCTGGTGTATTGCTGAGGGAGATTGAGATGTCGATTTCAGATGTGAAAAGTACTACCGAACACAAGATGCAGAAGTCACTTGAGGCGCTCAGGTTGGACTTGGCAAAGGTCCGTACCGGGCGTGCCCATATCGGGCTCCTGGATCATATTCAGGTCGATTATTATGGCTCGATGGTGCCGGTGAATACCGTTGCCAACATCACCTTGATTGATTCCCGCACGCTTGGCGTTCAGACTTGGGAAAAGAATATGGCACCCAAGGTCGAGAAAGCCATTCGTGATGGTGACCTCGGCCTGAACCCGGCTTCTCAGGGCGAACTCATTCGCGTCCCGATGCCCGCACTTACTGAAGAACGGCGTCGTGATCTGATCAAGGTCGTTAAACACGAGTGTGAAAACACGCGAATTGCCATGCGTAATCTACGCCGTGATGCCAACGCGACGCTCAAAGACCTTCTCAAGAACAAGGCCTGCTCAGAGGATGATGAGCGCAGGGCACAAGACGACATCCAGAAGCTGACCGATAAACATGTCGCCGAGGTGGATAAACAATTTGCCCAAAAAGAAATCGAGCTGATGGCGGTCTGAAGACTGCCCAAAGGATACGCCAGATGGCGATCTTCACCAGTTCTACTCGCGATATCCCGGAGGCAGCTGCGGTGCCGCGCCATGTTGCCATTATCATGGATGGTAATGGACGTTGGGCCAAGAAGCGCTTTTTGCCGCGCTTTGCCGGACATCGACGAGGTGTCGAGACCGTGCGCGAAACGGTCAAGCGTTGTCTCGAGCGTGGGATTGAATATTTGACGCTCTTCGCATTCAGTTCAGAAAACTGGCGGCGCCCAGAAGAGGAAGTAACGCTCCTCATGCAGTTGTTTGTTCGAGCGCTGCAGCAGGAAGTTTCCAAACTTGATCGCAATGGCGTTCGCCTGAGAGTAGTGGGTGATCTGTCGCGTTTTGATGCGGAATTGCAATCGCTGATTCTCGACTCCGAGCAGCAGACAGCCGGCAATGACAAACTGACGCTGACCATCGCGGCCAATTACGGTGGGCGCTGGGATATTTTGCAGGCAGTCAATCGCATGGCTTTGGCACACCCCGACAAACAGGGGGCGTGGAGTGAAGCTGATTTGGCACCTTATCTGGCCATGAGTTACTCGCCGGAACCTGATCTCTTCATTCGTACCGGTGGCGAAGAGCGGGTCAGTAACTTTCTGCTTTGGCAACTGGCCTATGCTGAATTTTACTTCACCGATACCCTCTGGCCGGAGTTTGATGCGCCAGCCTTCAATGCGGCCATTACCTCGTATCAGCAGCGTGAACGTCGTTTCGGCCGAACGAGCGAACAACTCATCGGCAAGGTTTCTCCCGATGTGGGTGCCGATCTTTCACTCGCCGCAACAGGTTTGACCCGCTCAACGGACGCAAAGATCAATGCTTAAAACGCGGATTGTTACCGCGGTTCTCCTTTTGTCCGCATTTTTGTCCGCACTTTTTTTTCTGCCGCCATTTGGCTGGGTCATTTTTGCCACCCTTGTTGCCGCTGTTGCCGCCTGGGAGTGGGGCGCATTGATGGGTCTGGGCGGTAACTCCCGCCTTGCTTTGGGCGGTGTACTCGTCTTCGTTTGTGTTGCCCTTACTGCTCTGGAACCAGCGGCTTTGGGGCTCGAATCAGGATTTTCAGAAGCAGCCTGGCGGCTGGGGCGGTGGTTTTATCTTCCAGCGGCTTCTTTCTGGTTGTTTTGTGTTCCCTTGTGGATGCGACGTCGCTGGCTATTGCCGAAATCAGCTCTCGGGGTGGTGACTGGCATGGTGCTGATTCTGCCGACCTGGCTGGCATTAATTCAGTTGAAGCAAGCCGGCGGGCTTTCGTTGATCGCAATCATGGCCACCGTCTGGCTGGCTGATATCGCGGCTTATTTCTTCGGGCGTACTTTCGGTCGGCACAAACTGGCACCCAGCATCAGCCCGGGCAAGACTTGGGAAGGTGCGCTGGGTGGTGGCCTTGCAGTCATCGTTTATGGTTTCATGCTTGCGCCAAAATTGCCAATTGTTCTTGGTGGGAATTACGCTTTGTTGTTCCTTGTCCTTGTCCTCCTGACAGCGATTAGCGTCATCGGCGACCTGTTCGAGTCGCTGCTTAAACGCCAGGCCGGACTGAAAGACAGCAGCACCGTTCTGCCCGGGCATGGCGGCGTGCTTGATCGTATTGACAGCCTGACCTCGACGCTGCCGCTGGTCGCTCTTGTCTGGCTGACTACCTTGCAATGAGGGCTTGAGATGACTTTGCAAAAGCTCACGATTTTAGGATCAACCGGCTCAATTGGCGTGAATACGCTGGATGTCATTCGACGCCACCCGCAACGTTATCGGGTGGTTGCCCTCTGCGCCCATAATCAGATCGACCGCCTGTTTGATCAGTGTCTTGAATTTCAACCTCGTTTTGCGGTTGTGCGGAACGCTGGATTGGCGGTTGAGTTGCGTGGTCGTCTGGCCGCAGTGGCTTGCGACACCCTTGTGGAGTACGGGCCGGAAGCCTTGGTGCGGATGGCTGAACTGCCGGAAGTCGATTCAGTAATGGCCGCTATCGTTGGTGCTGCCGGCCTTCCACCCTCCCTGGCCGCTGCGGTTGCCGGAAAGAAAGTGCTGTTGGCGAACAAGGAAGCCCTGGTCATGGCTGGGCCGGTCTTTATGCGTGCGGTAAAGGAGCATGGCGCAACTTTGCTGCCAATTGATAGCGAACATAACGCTATATTTCAATCGCTTCCCAGCGATTATTCGGGTGATTTATTAAAAAGTGGCGTGAGCAGTCTATTGCTTACCGCCTCGGGGGGCCCCTTCCTCAATACCTCAATCATCGACCTTGCGCGTGTCACTCCCGAGCAGGCCTGTGCTCATCCCAACTGGGTCATGGGGCGAAAGATTTCGGTTGATTCTGCGACCATGATGAACAAGGGGCTTGAGATGATCGAAGCCCATTGGCTGTTTAATGTTCCGGCCGAACAGATCAAGGTCGTCATCCATCCGCAGAGCGTCATCCATTCTCTGGTGCAGTACGTGGACGGGTCCGTCATTGCAGAACTCGGCAATCCGGACATGCGCACACCAATTGCGCACGCTCTGGCTTATCCGGAGCGAATTAACGCGGGTGTCGAACCGCTCGATCTGTTCAAAGTCGCTTCTCTGCATTTTGAGCGTCCGGATTTTGAGCGTTTCCCCTGTCTTGCCCTGGCTTATCGTGCCCTCCGTGAGGGCGACAGCTCGCCAGCGACACTTAACGCCGCCAATGAGGTTGCCGTTCAGGCTTTTCTGGATGGGAAAATCGGTTTTACAGCGATTCCAGCCATCATTGCAAGGGTCATGGATCAATCGACGGTATCGAAACTGGCTTCGCTCGAGAGTGTTCTAGCCGCCGACAGTGCAGCTCGCCGGATGGCCGAGCAAGCGGTCAGTGAGTCGGCTGCGCCATGAGTAATTTCCTTTACTATCTGGTGGCTTTTGCGCTGATGCTGGGCGTGCTGATCATTGTCCACGAGTATGGTCACTACTTCGTGGCGCGCCGGGTCGGTGTAAAGGTTTTGCGTTTCTCGGTGGGTTTTGGCCGAGCCGTGTGGTCGAAACGGATGGGTCGCGATGGCACCGAATGGGCCATCGGCATGTTTCCCCTCGGCGGCTACGTCAAAATGCTTGATGAGCGTGAGGGGGATGTCGCTCCTGAAGAATTGCATCGCAGTTTCAACCGCCAAAGCGTGTGGCGGCGCATGGCTATCGTTGTTGCCGGTCCTGCGGCTAATTTGTTGCTGGCGATACTCGTATACTGGGGACTCTTCTGGCACGGTATGGAAGAACTTAAGCCCATCATGGGTATGCCAGTCGTTGCGAGTCCTGCGGCTATGGCCGGTTTCGAGAATGGCGAGCGGGTACTCAAGGTGGGCGGCGAGTTGGTTCAAACCTGGCAGGATATGCGCTGGGTTTTGCTACGGCGGGCTGTTGATCAGGATTTGATCGAGCTTGAGGTCATCAATCAGCGCAATGAAATCACGATTCGCCGCCTTGATGTTTCGGCGGCCAGAGCGGATGGTTGGGAGGGCGATGCGCTGGAGAAACTCGGGCTCAGCTTTTACCGACCAAGGATCCCCCCGGTAATCGGTCAAATCAGCCCGGACAGTGCCGCGGCAGCCGCTGGTCTGACTCCGGGAGATGAGGTTCTGCTGATCGACAACACGCCAATTACCACGTGGTCGGATGTTGTGCATACCGTCCGCAGCTCGCCTGGGAAGCCGCTGAATATCGAGATTCAGCGCAGCAGCGAACGACTTTTCCTCAAAATAACGCCCGTCGCAATAGAGGAAGGTGGGCATCAGATTGGCCGGATTGGCGCAAGCGTCAGGGATGGTGGATCTGCTCGAGGCGAACTGATGATTACGGTTCGTTATGGGCCGCTATCCGCGCTAGGCAAAGCCATTTATGAGACCTGGGATAAGTCGGTGTTTAGTCTGGTAATGATCGGGAAGATGATTACCGGCGAAGTGTCCTGGCGCAATATCAGCGGACCGGTAACGATCGCCGACTACGCCGGCCAGTCAGCCAAGCTCGGGATCGACTACTACCTCAAGTTCCTGGCGCTCGTCAGCATCAGTCTGGCGGTGCTGAATTTGCTGCCCATCCCGATTCTGGATGGTGGGCATTTGCTGTATTATGTGCTCGAAATTATAAAGCGCGGACCGCTTTCGGAGCGCAGCATGGAGATTGGCCAGCAAATCGGTCTGGCGCTCATGCTGATGCTGATGGCGTTTGCTTTCTATAATGATATCAATCGATTGATTTCCGGCTGACCTTATGAAGAAAAACCTGCTAGCGGGTCTTATCGCCACGCTTTGTGTTTCTGGCGTATCCGCTTTTGAACCGTTTACCGTCAAGGACATTCGCGTCGTCGGTATTCAGCGCACTGAAGCCGGTACGGTGTTCAGCTATTTCCCTGTAAAAGTCGGCGAGACTGCGCGAAGGCGCGGCAACTGTTTAGGCAGGCAGCAGCTCAATCGGGCGGAACGATCTGGGTTTACTCGCCGCCGGTCGTCAAAGGCGGCGCGGGGCGGGTAATTCCCATCAACCGAGACCAGTGAGGCCTGGCTTA
>JANNNT010000412.1:0-8675 GCA_031398685.1 Rhodocyclaceae bacterium
TTCAACGCACGCGGATTGACGGCTGTCGATCTGGCCATCGGGATGACTGACGTGCATACCAAAGAGGAAAGCATCAAGATTTCGGACCTGGAAACTGCCGCCCGTTTGATCGAAGCCCTCATCGAACACAACGTCAGGGCGGTCTGACGGTGAAGATCCAGGAAATAAGGATCGGCAAAGTCAGCATCCCGCTGAAAAAGCCGTTCAAGACGGCGTTGCGGCAAGTCAATTCGGCGGAAGACATCATCGTCAAGGTAATTGCCGACAGCGGCGAGGTCGGGTTCGGCAATGCACCGCCGACCGCCGTCATCACGGGAGATAGCCAGGATTCCATCATTGCCGCGATCCGGGACACGCTCGGTCCTAAAATCGTCGGCATGGAGATCGACAACCTGGAAGGCATCATGACGACCCTGGATGCCGGCATGCTGCACAATCAGTCGGCCAAGGCGGCGCTGGATATCGCGGTACATGACCTGTTCGGCAAGTATTTCGGCCTCCCTCTCTACAAACTGTTTGGCGGCTTCCGTACCAGTATGGAAACCGACCTGACGATCAGCCTGAATGCGCCGGAAGAAATGGTGCGGGATGCGCTGGAGGCCGTGGCGGAAGGCTATACCGCACTCAAGCTTAAAGTCGGGAACGAACCGGCGCTGGATATCCAGCGCGTGCAGGCGATTCGTGGTGCTGTCGGCCACGACATCAAAATCCGCCTCGACGCCAACCAGGGCTGGAGCCCGAAAGAAGCTGTGCGCACCATCCGGAAATTTGAGGCGGACGGTCTCGACATCGAACTCATCGAGCAGCCGGTCAAGGCTCACGATATTGAAGGACTCAAATATGTGACCGACCGGGTGGAAACCGACATCATGGCCGACGAGTCGGCGTTTGGCGCGTTCGAAGTGTTTCAACTGCTGTCCCTGCGCGCCTGCGACCTGATCAACATCAAGCTGATGAAAGCCGGCGGGCTGCATAACGCGGTGAAAATCGCCCACTTTGCCGAGACGATGGGCGTTCAATGCATGATGGGCTGCATGCTGGAAAGCAAGGTCGGCATCACGGCCGCTGCCAGCCTGGCCGCCGGCAAGAAAATCATCTCCCGCGCCGATCTGGATGCGGCGATGTTACTGGCGGAAGACCCCGTGGTCGGCGGCGTCAGCTTCTGCAAAAACCGGCTCCTTATTCCCGACGCTCCGGGGCTGGGCATTACAGACATCATCGGGTGGCAGCAAGTACAATAATAAAATGGCCCTGATTTGGGCAGTGTTATTCCTATAATTTTAACTTTTTTGGGTGGGGTGGTATTTTGGGTATTGTGCTTTCTCTGATCGTAACTTTTTGGGCGGGGTATCTCATCGTCAAAAAGTTCAAACCGCAGCCAGTCTTGTTCATGGCCGGACTGGCTCTCATGCTCGCCGCAGTGTATCTGGGTCTGGGGGCAATTCTACCGGCCAAGGAAAGCACCGGCTTTGAGCTCTTCGATGCCTTTGAATTCATCAAGAAGACGTTCAGTTCCCGCGCTGGCGGTCTGGGACTCAACATCATGGCCGTAGGCGGTTTTGCCCGCTACATGGACCATATCGGCGCCAGCAAGGCCTTGGTCAAATTGACCATCAGGCCGCTGCTTGCGCTGCGCTCCCCGTATCTTGTAATGTCCGGCGCCTGGGTTCTGGGCATGTTCCTGGGGCTGGCCATCAACAGCGCTTCCGGTCTGGCGATGCTGCTCATGGTGACCGTATTCCCGATCCTTATCAGCTTGGGGGTCAGCCGTCTGTCAGCGGTAGCGGTTATTGCCACTACGCTCTGCCTGGACTGGAGCCCAAGTGATACCGGTACGATTCTGGCCGCGACAACGGCAGGAATTGATCCGGTGATTTACTGGGTCAAGTACCAGATTCCGATTGCTGCCGTTGTTATCCCGGTGGTTGCCGTTCTGCACTTCTTTACGCAAAAATGGATGGACAAGCGTGACGGGCACATCGTCCAGGTTTCCGAACTGGTCGCGCCAGTCGGCAAAGACGGTGAAGTAGAAAAAATCCCGCCGATGATTTACGCGCTACTGCCAGTCATTCCGCTGGCCCTGATTCTGATCTTCAGCGATTTGTGGATTTCGTGGATCAAGATGGACATCATCAAAGCGATGTTTATCGGGATGGCGATCGGCATGATCTTCGAGTTCGTTCGCCTGCACGACGGCAAAAAGGTCTTTGCCGACATCCAGGTCTTTTTCGACGGCCTGGGCATGCAGATGGCCAACGTCATCACTCTGATCGTGGCCGGTGAAACCTTTGCCAAAGGTCTGGTTGCGATCGGGACCATCGACTCGATCATTTCTTCGGCCCAGACTTCCGGTTTTGGCGCCGCCGGCATGATTCTGGTCATGATCACGATCATCGCGGTATGTTCGGTCCTCATGGGTTCGGGCAATGCGCCGTTCTTCGCCTTCGCCGCACTGACTCCGACCGTGGCCGCGAAAATGTCCATCGCTCCCGTGGTCATGCTGCTGCCGATGCACTTGGCCGCCAGCGCCGCCCGGGCGATGTCCCCGATTACGGCAGTTATTGTCGTGGCCTCCAGCATGGGGGGGGTATCTCCGTTTGACGTGGTCAAGCGAACCTTCATTCCAATGGCTGGGGCGCTGGTCACCCTGGTGATTGCCAATTTCGCGTTCTTCTATTGATTCAAAGTTCTGACAACAACAGGTCCGGCTCCGTGGGGGTAGGGGCGACCTGTGGATAGTTGAGCTGAGCATCCGGTTGGCCGATGCGTGTGAATTCACGTCCCGCGTGCACATTGGCACGTCATCGGCCCAAGCGGCTTAACTCTGGACGGCATTCCATATCCAGCTCAGGAATAGCGCCGATAGCACGGTCATCAGCGCCACCAACAGGACAACCAGCAGCAAGAGCACGCCGAGCAGACGCCGGCTTGCTCCGGCGGTATTGCTTGGATTGTCGAGATGTCTCCCCAGCAACTGAACATTGCGCTGATTGGCTTTCCAAGCCGCATCGAACACGTCTCCGATAACGGGAATGAGGCCAATCAGGCCTTCCAACCCAACGTTCAGCACCATGCGCAACAGGACACTCGGCGGCGTGCCCAGCCGAGCCGCCTGAATTACGATATAGCCCGACAGCAGGACGCCCGCCGCGTCGCCGAGAAAAGGCACCAACCCCAAGAGTGCATCGACCCCGATCCGGAACCCGCCGGGAAGGCGGATGGAACTGTCAAGCAGCCAGGCCAGGGCCTTGAGTTTCTCCTGTGCTTTTGCCGCCTCTTGCGAAGGATGGCGTTCGGTGCCGCGATAATTTTTCATGGCCGTAATCCTGTTGGTGGCTTGGAGATGCGAGATAAATCCACGGCAAATGTTTCTTCAACAATCAGCGTGACAGATCTCCCGGGCTCAAGCGCAGATCGCCGAAGGGCTAGTTCACTTCAAAACAGGGTAACGCTGCTGTCTTGAACCCGGCACAACGCTCAGCTCCTGGCAACCGGCTTGCTGCGGAACAAGGCCACTGTTTCGGGTTGAGCCACTTTGCACATGATCGGTGGCAAACCTTGCGCAATAAGCTCGGCATCGGCGACGGCACGTTTGCCGATCTGGCGTAGCGCGTCGTCCATCGCGCCGGCCTGGTGTGGTGAGAGCAGGATTCCATCCAGACGACGCGCCCGATGATTGGCCGGTAAAGGTTCCTGCGGAAATACATCAGTGGCGACGCGGATGTGACCGCTCTCGACCGCATCAAGCATGGCATCAAAATCGACAACACCCGCCCGGCTAACCAGTATCAGTGACGCGTTAGAAGGCATCGAAGCGAATTCACTGGCGCCAAGAAAACCCTGGTTCTGGGAGGTAACTCCGGCAACGACGAAAATCACCCGCGACTGTGTTAGTACCGTGCTCAAGGAAGCTGGCTCACAACCCAGTGACTCCAGATAGTCGGACGGCAACCAGGGGTCGTACGCCATTACACGGGGACTGAAAGGTGTCAGCAAGGGTAGAATTGCCCGGCCTAGATCGCCCATCCCAATGAACCCGATTCGTTGGCGATGCAACGAGTAAGCATCACGATTGGCATCAAGCCCATATTTCTCGATGCCTTGCCGAAAGTAGCGATCCGAGCGGCTGATGCCTCGGGCCAGGTCAAGCGCCATTCCAAGTGCAACCTCGGCGACCGGTTCAGCGAAAACTGGGCTGACATTCAACACACGGATACCACAGCGAAATGCATGCTCATAATCGATATTGGGCAGAAAATTGCCTTCAACATTGATGACTGCACGTAAATTATGGGCGCTATCCAAGCGTGCTTTCGGGAGATCAATCTGCCCAATAATTATCGTTGCATCAGCCGCTTTTTCCTCGAAGACAGCATCGGTCACCGGGCCTTCGTCATGGATGACCAGATCGCCAAGGCAAGCGAGTCGGGCAAGGTCGCTATCGTCGAGGATTTCGCCGACTCGTCGGGGGGCGGGTGCCAAGAAAATACGTTGAGCAGGTGTATGGATTTGATCGGTCATTGAAATCTCCTGAGGTGAAACTGAACCAGGAAGAATTGGAAATTAACATGAAGGATCCCGTCAAGGACAAACTCAAACGATTTGGTCTCTTCGCGAGACTCGGCGAGGGAATGTTCTTTGCAACCATTGGTGAGGCAGTAAGCAAGTATCTAGAAACTCACGCGGTGCAATGGGTGGATTGGGAAGAACGACGGGCATGATGAATTCGGGCGCGTGCTCGCGGCTCTAACGGAAACGATCCAGAATAGTTATGGTCAAGTGAACTCTCCGTGGGATTTCGTTTGCCAACGGCAATGTAAGCCGGGAAGTGGTCATCCAGCAGAATCCATTCCAAAAAGCGACTTTAAGAAGTCACGAAGGCACCTGATCGACCCTGACCCACCACTCGGGCTTTGGTAGCGCGGACGCGCAATGAGGTTTAAACCAACAATTCAAAGCGCTGCTCGTTTACTTCAGTGCCCCATTGCCGCCCGCGTTGCTGGTGGGCCAGGCGAAAGCCGAATTTCTCATAAAGGTGCCTGGCTGCACTGAGGCCTTCAAAAGTCCACAGGTATACGTTTTCATAGCGCCGTGATTTACAGAACTCTATCGCCGATGTGATCAGGGCCGTCCCGATCCCTGTGCCGCGCGCATTGTCCGATGTAATAAACCAGCGAAGGTGTGCTCCGTTCTGCTCGGCATGCGATCCATCAATTGCGATGGATCCTTCGATACTGCCGTCTTGTAGTGCGAGCCAGAGTCCGTCGCGTTCGCTGACATATCGCTCGCAAAATTCGGAAAGCTCACGTGCAACCTTGCTTTCAAAGGGTAATCCGAATCCAACGAGTTGCTGGTAATAGTGTGCGTGAAGTTCGACGATCCTGCCGATGGAGCCGGGTAAGTAGTCTTTATGAATTGTCAGAGCCATGATGAAGTTCGAAGAGGAGCTAACGAATAGCGTTTATCCGCTGATATGACTCCATGCTTCCTTTCAACTCGCCCGCATTGGCGGATAGACGCTATTTTCTAGGCGGCGCTTTCGACGGCCGCTACGGTGTAATGCTGAACTAGCGGTTCAAACTCCAAGAGAAAATCTTGATCTTCCGGGTAGTACTTGGCCCTCAGCAGGTCGTCGCCTGCAAAGGAGCGAATGCAGTCTTCAGATTCCCAATGCGTCACGGTTAGGAAATGCGTTACGTCATCCTCGTCTCGCCGCAGTACAGTCACGCTTCGGTTGCCTGGAACCGAGCGGTAGTCTGGAATGGCCCGCCGGTCAAGAAAGCTCGTGTAGGCATCGGCTCTTGAGCGTAGGGTGCGTCCGTGCCATATACGGCAAATCATGAGGAACCTCCCGGATGCAAGGCTTCCTGCTTATTGCGCGACAGTCCTGTACCATAATCCGACGCCTGCTCCCAAATTCGGCCTCTCTTAATACGCTGAATGCACCACTGCAGAAGGCCTTCAGCTGCCGGCATACGGCTCCAATTGACAGGTCAAATTTGAGTTTTGGCATCTGCTGATAACGACAGATTGTCCGGCCAGAAATTTCTCCAGCCCAATTCCGTGTTTGAGTTACCGCAATCAGTTCCTTCTCCGATCGACGAAAGGTAAGGTGAGAACTGGGTTCATCTGAATCGATTGCTGTTTTACATGCACGACGGGCGCAACGCTGAGCGTTTTCTGCACCTGGATTGTCTCTTCCGGCAGCGTTACCGCTTCAAAGTGTTCAACGCTGCGCCAAAGTGCAAACAGCCCAGGCTCACCAAAGAACACCTTTTTCGGCTGCAGTCCAAGCACATCAGTCGCGTATTCCTCCGCCTCGTCTCTGGATGAAAATAGAAGCACGGGGTGGGCTTGCCGTTCTGTCGTCCCGTCAACAATCCTCGTCGGTTCTTCCTGTGATCTGGCAAGTTGCCAAAACCGCATCTTGGGACATTTGATGTATAAGAGAAAATACGGTGAGAGGAAGCTCACGAAAGAGTAGATGGTATTGGGCGATTGATGAGGCTTAGGCTTGAAAAACATGATTCCCCCTTACTGAAAGTAATGCTCCATGATTTTCTCCTTCCTATGACCAGATTGTATGTTGGTTGGTTCGCCGAGCAAGACAGGTTTTCGACTTTGGACCTTACGGACGAGGTTTCGTGTCCCAAGGCCCTGCTCCAAAGATCGGCTGTCGGAATTCCACGAGCAATTTTGGCGGCCGCGCGGCAAATGGGCACTTTGTCCGTATATGCGCCTGATCCTGTTCGGATAGCATTGCAGCTATAAGAGATACATTTAAAGCACGGTTCCCACAGACGGCTCCTGATATGGTCAGGAACGATTTTCAATCGTCACCTGCAGAATGGATTTATGAAACCAGCACCACGCCCCAACTTGGAGGGTATTACCCTTGAGATGATCGTCACCCAGTTATCCAAAAACATGGGCTGGGAAGTCATGGCAGCTGCGGTCCCAGTGCGGTGTTTCACGCACGACCCCAGCGTCAAATCCAGTTTGAAGTTTCTGCGCAGAACACCGTGGGCTCGTGAAAAAGTCGAGCGGTTGTATTTGCAGCAAGCCCGATCACTTGCCGACAGCACGAAATCGAACGGCGGTGCCCATGAATAATCCCAGGTATTAGGTACTCGTCACCGGCATCAAGCACGGTATTGGCCTGGAATTTGTGAGGCAATGCCTATACCAATCGCACAAGGTCGATGCGAAAATGGTGACGAAGGATCGATCTCGCCATTGAACTGAAGCCTGGTGGTATCGCTGCTGGCACGCTTCATCCGGGAGATTCCTTGGTAGCTCCCCGGCAGGGAACAATTGGCTACCGGAAAAAACAGCGCATTATTGGGCAGACCACGGTTTTCAAAGAGCTAGAAGGAGAACGCGGCGTGAAAACCGTGGTCTGAGTCCAAGGCGGTTCCAAACCGTTGCTTGAGTTGCGAAAGTCGTCCCGGTATCTTGAAGACTACATCCAGCGTTATCAGTCCGGGCGGTCAAATCCGTCGTTGCCAGTCCACTTGAAGGCTTTTGAGAGCACCAATGAAAAAAATTCTGCTATGGATCGTGATTGTCTTGGTGGCGTCGGCGCACGCCGCGACAACGGATTCGGGAAACTCGCTACCCGCCGAATTGAAGCCACAGCAGCAACAGGCTCAGGCGGCATTCTTGGCGACGACACTGCTGACCCGATACCATTACAAAGCAATGCCGCTCGATAATTCGATGTCGGAAAAGATATTCGACCACTATCTAAAGTCGCTGGATTCCGACAAACAGTTTTTCGTTCAGTCAGACATCGATCAGTTGGCCACGTTTCGTGTCAGTCTGGACGACGCCATAATCGACGAAGACCTCACAGCTCCATTTGCCATTTTCAGACTCTTCACACAGCGAGTTTCGGAGCGTTTTGCTTATGCGCGCAGTCTGCTCAAAGACGGATTTGATTTCCGGAAAAAGGAAACTTATCGCTACGAACGGGAAAAGGCCGCCTGGTCAAAATCTGAAGATGAAATGCGTGATCTTTGGCAAAAAAGGGTCAAAAGCGACTGGCTAAGACTCAAGCTCGCCGGGAAAGACGACAAAAGCATCCGAGAGACGCTTGATAATCGTTACGACAATTCGCTTAAGCGCATTAGCCGGACCAAAAGCGAAGATGCGTTTCAGTCCTTTATGAACGCCTACACCACGGCCATTGAGCCTCACACCAATTACATGGGGCTGCGGGCAGCAGAGGACTTCGATATATCAATGCGGCTTTCTCTGGTCGGAATCGGTGCGGTACTGACCGAGAAGGATGAGTACACCACTATTCGGGAACTCGTGCCGGGTGGCCCGGCCGCCCTCTCGGGGCAACTGAAGGTCGGGGATCGCATACTCGGCGTTGCGCAGAGCGAAAACGGTATCGTGACAGACGTACTGGGCTGGCGTCTGGACGACACGGTCAGGTTGATTCGCGGCAAGGCCGATACGGTCGTTCTGCTCGACGTGCTTCCTGCGGAAGCCGGTCCGGATGGCAAACACCAGCGGGTTTCACTCGTCCGGAAAAAAATCAGCCTGGAAGAACAAGCGGCCAAGAAGTCCATCCTGCCCGTGATCGACGGTGAGACAACGCATCGCATCGGGGTGATAACGCTTCCCTCTTTTTATACGGATTTCGAAGCTCGACGAAAAGGTGACCC
>JANNNT010000130.1:0-2190 GCA_031398685.1 Rhodocyclaceae bacterium
ATTCCCAGCCGACCTGACCGCCTTTGCCGAAGAGGAGGATTTTCATGCGTTTCTTCCGGTGTAGTTCTTCTCGACCCAGTCGCGGTAAGCACCCGACTGGACGTTGCTGATCCACGGCTGGTTATCGAGATACCACTGCACCGTCTTGCGGATGCCGGTCTCGAAGGTCTCGGCCGGCTTCCAGCCCAGCTGCTGCTCGATCTTGCGCGCGTCAATCGCATAGCGCCGGTCGTGGCCGGGGCGGTCGGTCACGTAGATGATCTGCGTGGCGTAGCTTGTGCCGTCCGCCCTGGGGCGCAATTCGTCGAGCAGCGCGCAAACAGTTTTCACGATCTCGACGTTGGGTTTTTCGTTCCAGCCGCCGATGTTGTAGATCTCGCCGACGGTGCCGGCTTCCAGTACGCGGCGAATCGCGCTGCAATGGTCGGTGACGTAGAGCCAGTCGCGGATCTGTTGCCCGTCGCCGTAGATCGGCAGCGGCTTGCCGGCCAGCGCATTGACGATCATCAGCGGAATCAGTTTCTCGGGAAACTGGTAGGAGCCGTAGTTGTTCGAGCAATTGGTCGTCAGCACCGGCAGGCCGTAGGTGTGGCGGTAGGCACGCACCAGATGATCCGACGCCGCCTTGGACGCCGAATAGGGGCTGTTCGGCTCGTAACGGTTGGTTTCGGTGAAGGCCGGATCGGTTTTGGCGAGCGAGCCATAAACCTCGTCGGTCGACACGTGCAAAAAGCGGAAGGCCGTTTTCTCCGCATCGCTCATCGTTGCGAAGTAGGCACGCGCACTTTCGAGCAGGGTGAAGGTGCCGACGATATTGGTCTGGATAAATTCGCCGGGGCCGTGGATCGAGCGATCAACGTGACTCTCGGCGGCAAAATTGACCACCGCACGCGGCCGGTGCTTGAGCAGCAGGCCGTCGACCAGCTTCTGATCGCCAAAATCGCCCTGCACGAAGGCATAGCGCGGATCACCGGCCAGCTCGGCCAGGTTTTCCCGATTTCCGGCATAAGTCAGCTTGTCGAGATTGAGCACGGGTTCGTCGGACTCGCGCAGCCAGTCGAGAATGAAGTTGGCTCCAATGAAGCCGGCACCACCGGTTACTAGTATCAAGTTTTATCCTTTCGCGGTTTGAAACAAGGGCTTCTGCCAATGCGAACAATGCGAATCCCTCAATCTCTTATAATGCCACTTTCCTAAGTGCATGTATTTTACCCGCCGATGCGCATCCTGTTGGTCAAAACCTCGTCGCTTGGCGATGTCATCCATAACCTGCCGGTGGTCAGCGATCTTCGCCGCTGTTTTCCCGAGGCCCGAATCGACTGGTGTGTCGAAGAAGCGTTTGCCGACATCCCGCACCTGCACCCGGACGTCGGTGAGGTCATACCGGTCGCTATCCGGCGCTGGCGCAGGTCACTGGCGCACGCCGCCACGTGGCGCGAAATTGGCGCCTTCAGAAGGCTCATCGGCCGCACGCCCTACGATGCCGTACTCGACACGCAAGGTCTGATCAAGAGCGCACTGATTGCCCGGCAGGCCAAAGGCCGGCGCTACGGCTACGCCGCCGAAGTGGCCCGCGAACCGCTGGCCGCCCGTTTCTACGATGAAACCTTTGTCATCCCGCCCAACGTCCACGCGGTTGAACGCAATCGCTGGCTGAGTGCTGCCGCGTTCGACGCGCCGGTCGACCTGCCGCTGAACTACGGAATCGCCACTCCGGACATCGACCTTCCGTGGCTGACCAGCGAGCGCCATGCGGTGCTGCTCACGGCGACCAGCCGCGATGACAAGCTGTGGGACGAGGCCAACTGGATTGCTGTCGCGCGCCGCCTTGCTGATAAGGGTCTGATCCCTGTTTTTCCCTCGGGCAACGCGCGGGAGCGGCAACGCGCGGAACGGATTGCAATGGCGGTACCGGGGTCCATCGTCGCCCCGTCCCTGAATCTACGCGAGTTATCCAGTTTGATCGGCCAGGCAACGCTGGCCATCGGCGTCGATACTGGCCTCGCGCACCTGGCCACGGCGCTGTGCGTGCCGACCATTGCGCTTTATATCACCACCGATCCGGCACTTACCGGCGTGTACGGCACCGGCTTCTTCCGCAATCTCGGTGCATCAGGTCGTGCGCCAACCGTCGCTGAAGTACTGACCGTGGCCGAACTGGAACTTCGCTGATGCCCCGCCTTTTCTACT
>JANNNT010000421.1:0-10517 GCA_031398685.1 Rhodocyclaceae bacterium
GCAATCGTGCCGATTTTCAGGCCATGTTCTTTGGCGAACTCGATGAGATCGGGCAGGCGCGCCATCGAGCCATCATCCTTGAGTATTTCGCAAATGACAGAAGAGGGATCCAGTCCGGCCATTTGCGCCAGGTCGCAGCCGGCCTCGGTGTGGCCAGCACGCACCAGCACGCCACCGGCCTTGGCGGTGATCGGGAAAATATGTCCGGGCTGGATGATGTCCTCCGGCCTGGCGTCGCGTGCCACGGCGGCCTGTACGGTGCGCGCCCTGTCCTGTGCCGAGATGCCGGTGGTAACACCTTCAGCGGCCTCAATCGAGGTCGTGAAGGCCGTGCTGAACTGGCTCTTGTTGTCGATCGCCATCTGTGACAGGCCGAGTTGCTTGCAGCGCGCCTCGGTAATCGTCAGGCAAACCAGGCCTCGGGCATGCTTGACCATAAAGTTAATGGCCTCCGGCGTGACGTGCTCGGCGGCAACGATGAGGTCTCCTTCGTTTTCACGATCATCTTCATCAACGAGGATGACCATGTGCCCAGAGCGCATTTCGACAATGATCTCTTCTGTCGTAGAGATGTAAGGTGAGGTGCTTTGGGGTGCCATTTATGTATCCTCTGGAGTGATGGGAAAGTTGAAATATTTCCAATCGCGGCGATTGGAATTTACAAGGCAAGGCAAACTAATCAGCCAGTAGTTCCCGGGCCACTTCCAGATCCGTAATCAGCGTGGAGATCCACTTTCCGCGCAATGCGGCGCGGATCGCTTCCACCTTGCGAATACCTCCCGCGACTGCTATGCAGCGCGGGGTTGCACAGATCTGGCTGGCAGTGATGCCCAGTACGCGTTTGTTGAAAGAAGAATCGACAAATTCGCCGTTGCGATCGAAGAACCGTAAGCAAACATCGCCCACAGCACCCCTGTCGCGCAGCTCATCAATATCCTGGATATCGAGTACGTTGCCGCTGTCGCGCAACAAGCGCGAGGGCGTGAGGCTGCCAATACCCACAAGGAGTATGGAAAGTTGGTTGTAGTAAGAAAAAACGCTACGGCAGGAGGAGTCCTGCATGAGGGTATCGTGTACTTCGGGTGAAGATACGACGCCGGGAGCGAGTAGAAATATGGCGCGGGCATTAGCCAGATAGGCGAGTCGCTCAGTCAGGCGCGTGGCGTGCATCTGCGAATTGGCACGGCCGACACCTCCAAATACTTGCACGATGTGGCTGGTGATGCCCTTGGCGAGCGGACGCATAACATCTACGGCAGCAAGGAGGGTTTCACTCCAGGAGGAGATTCCGACAACCTCGCAAGAAGGAATGGCCATTTCAAAGTAAGCGGCCGAGCTGGACGCAAGTGCCGGCATTACGCTGTCGTCGCTTGGGTGTCCTGCATCGACGATAACAAATTCACCAATTCCATACTTGTGCTGCAGTTCGTCTTCGAGGTCCGAAAAAATCCCGGCTGGCACGTGCACCGTTGTACGCACGATACCGTTGGCCTCGGCGTCTTTGAGCATGCGCGAGACTCGAGTTTGCGAGATGCTAAGTTGCTTGGCGATCTCAGGTTGCGTAAGCCCCTGTTCGTGGTACAGACGAGCAATCCTCGTGGCAAGCCGCAACATCTGGTAGGTATTATCGTTCTTGATGGCCATCTGCTCGCCTTGGGAAAAGAATGTCGGTAAAACGGCGCAAGAAAGCACCTATGGGTTCATCAGTATTTACTCAAGCGCCAGCCAGATAAAGCGGACACGTACCCGGTGCGGCTAGGCACCTTACAGCGCTGGCATTTTACGCCCTTTGACCGATTCGCGATTTCTCCCTGCCCAGCAAAACCACTTGACAATCAGGAAGCCCCATATGGGCTTCCATGAATTCAGTGTAGACCACAAGTAACGGTGATAGAACCTTCCAAAAATGGGATGCTTCGTGCCACCGCTGCGATGTTCACCGTCAGCGGTTGAACAGCGCAGAAGCGGAAAGGATCGTGCGATCGCGGGTCAGGACATGAACATGCCGCCATCAATGTTGATGGTCTGACCGGTAATATAGGCCGCGTCGTCGGAAGCCAGGAAGCTCACCAGACCGGCCACATCCTCGCCGGTACCCGCGCGCCCCATCGGGATACTGGCAACCCATTCGGCCATCAGCTCACCGGGCTTGTAGTCGCCCATCAGTTTGCCCCAGGCAGCATCGTTGTAGGCCCACATATCGGTGGCAATGATGCCAGGACAAAAAGCGTTGACCGTAATTCCCGTCTTGGCCAACTCCTTGGCCAGGCTTTGCGTAATACCGATCACGCCGAACTTGCTGGCTGCATAGTGTGGGGTATAGATAAACCCCTGGCGCGCTTGGCCGGAGGCCGTGTTTATCAAGCGCCCATTTTTGCCGGCAGCACGCATGCGACCGGCGGCCTCCTGGCAGCACAGAAACACCCCTTTGGTGTTAACGGCCATGACATTGTCCCACTCAGCCTCGGTCAAATCTTCCAGGCGGGCGACCGTAATGACGCCGGCGTTCTGCACCGAGATATCAACCTCGCCGAGTTCGCGCGCAACCTGGTTGTACATCGCCTTCACCTGCTCCTGGCTGGTGACGTCGACCATCACCGATATTGCCTTCGCTCCTGCCGCCCGCAGGGCGGCAGCGGTTTCATGCACGAGCGGCTCGTTGGCCGCCACGCAGACCCTTGCACCATCGCTCGCAAAGCGCTCGGCAATACTCTTTCCGATACCCCGGCTACCCCCGGTAATCACAACCACCTTGCCTTCAAATTTTTTCGTCATGTCCAAATCCTTTCCAGGGCAAACGTTATCTGGATGTCACCAGCAGACAAAACCGCCATCAACGATCAGGTCGACGCCAGTACAAAAAGACGCCGCCTTGCTGGACAGGAACACGGCCGGGCCAACCATCTCGTCCACCGTTGCCATCCGGCCCATGGGCGTATCACGTTCGAAGATCTTGCATTGTTCGGCCACCTCGGGGCGCAGGTTCATCGGCGTCAGCGTGTAGCCGGGGCTGATGCTATTGACGCGAAGACCGCGGTCACTCCATTCCATGGCCAGACTCTTGCTGAGATGAATCACAGCCGCCTTGGAGCTGTTGTAGTGAGCCTGCAGCAACCCACGATTAACGATGCTGCCGGACATGGACGCGATGTTGATGATGCTGCCGCGGCGGCGGGGCAGCATCACCCGCGCCTGCGCCTGGCAAGAGAGAAACACGCCATCGACATTCACCTGCATCACCCGCTGCCATTGCTCCAGAGCAAGCTCCTCGGCGGGAGCTGCGTTGGCGATGCCCGCACAATTGACGGCCACACTCAAGGCGCCAAGATCACGTTCAGTTGCCGCAACCGCCGCTTCCATGTCGGCGGCGCTGGTGACGTTGCCCTCAAGCGCGAGTGCGCGACGGCCGATGGCTTCAATCCGTTCCACAGTAATCGCCAGACCTCGATTGCCGGCAAGGTCGATGCACGCCACATCAGCGCCCGCCTCGGCCAAACCGACGGCAATACGTTGGCCGATTCCGCTGCCAGCTCCGGTCACGAAGGCGATTTCGCCGTGCAGATCAAATAAGTCCATGAATAATCCTCTGTTAGTAGTTTTGGCTCTAGAAGCCAATGGGGTTAAGCGTCCTTCAACTGGTGCTGAACTGCTTATGAGTACTGTATTCGAGGCGCCAGGGTTGCCACAGCACTCGTCAAGACACCGCAAGTTCCATGACCCGAGCCGGGCTAGCCTCGTCACGAGTCAGCGTTCCTCGTGATTCACCTCGTGCCAGAACGACAACGCGATGCGCAAGACCAAGCACTTCATCGAGGTCTGAGCTGACCACGATTACGGCCATGCCAGCGCTTGCCAAAGCGGAAATAACCTCATAAATCGCAGCGCGTGCGCCGACATCAATGCCGCGCGTCGGCTCGTCCAGAATGATGATTTTTGGATCGCGAGCAAGCCACTTGGCAATGACGACCTTCTGCTGGTTGCCACCCGATAAGCTACCGGCGAGATGATCATGCCGCCCCTTGACTCCCAGTCGCTTGATGAATTTTTCCGCGAAGGCGGCGGTCCGTGATGGATCCAGCCAGCCTCTCGGCGCGACCTGATCAAAGTTGTTGTAGGCCATGTTGTCGCCAATGCTGTGCGGCAAGACCACGCCTAACGCCTTGCGGTCGTCCGGCACCAGCACGAGACGCTCACGAATGGCATCCATCGGGTTCCGGATATCCAGCTTCCTGCCCCGGATTTCAACCGTACCACTCGAAATCGGATCAATTCCGGCAATCGCGCGCATCAATTCTGTACGCCCGGCGCCTACGATACCGGCAAAACCAAGAACCTCACCTTCACGCACTTCGAACGAAATATTCTTGAACCGGCCATTTGGAGAGTGAAGATTACGGACCGCCAGAGCAATCGGCGCGGTATCCGGAGGTGCCGGTATGGACGGGAACAGCCGATCCACGCTACGTCCCACCATTTCATGTACGAGTTGCCCGGTGGGTATCTGTGCTGTGTCATGGAAGGCGACCTGCACGCCATCACGCAATACAACGATTCGATCCGCAATACGGGCGATCTCGGCAAGTCTGTGGCTGACATAAATGAACGAGACGCCCTGTGCTTTCAGGCTGTGAATCTGCTCAAAAAGCCGATCTGTTTCCCGTTCACCCAATGCGGTCGTGGGTTCATCCAAGATGAGAAGCTTGGCATTCAGGGTCAATGCCTTGGCAATTTCCACCTGCTGTTGGGCAGCGACGCTGAGTGAGCCCACCTTTTGCGTGGCCGATACATTCAGCCCCAGGCGCTGCAACTGGACTTGTGCGCGCTCAACCATGCCCGCCATGTCGATTCGCCCGCCTTTCATAAGCAGACGACCTACAAAAACATTTTCGGCGATGGTCAACTCGGGTAACAAGCGCATCTCCTGATGGATCAAGCCGATACCCGCACGGAGGGCATCGGCCGGATCGTGCGGTGCATAGGGCTCGCCCCGCCACATCATCGACCCGCCTGGGTCCGACTGAATAACGCCGGCAATTACAGAAGACAAGGTGGATTTTCCCGCCCCGTTCTCCCCCAGCAAGGCGACCAACTCACCGTGTTGAACAACCATGTTAACGCCGCTGAGCACGGTGGTCATGCCGTACGTTTTGCCGATATTTCGCAGAACCAAGCCAGTTTTCACGGTTTCCGATTCGCGATCAGCGAAGGAGTCGACGGTAGTCATTATGTATGCCGGATATAAGTTACGTTTTTGGGCACGTCGGACCACGTCGGGTCGGTCCGGCGTGCGAATCCACTTACGGATGAGCTTTCAAAAACTGTTCGACGTTCGCCTTTGTCGTGATTTGCGCATCTGTCGGCTGATCCTTGGTCACCGGCTTGCCGGCGATCAGCGCTGTTGCCGCATCGACCGCCATCCGTCCCATCGCGAAAGTCTGCTGCGTGGCCGTAGCATCCAGCGAGCCGTTCTGGACGGCCTTCAGTCCGCCGACATCACCATCGTAACCAAAGACCCAGACCTTGTGCTTTAGACCCGCAAGTTTGACCGCTTGCGCAGCGCCAAGGGCGATGCCATCAGCCTGACCAAAGATCACGTTGATCGTTGGATCGCGCTGCAGCATGTCCTGAGCGATCTTGACGCCTTCGGCCGCCGACCAGCGCTCCGTCCACTGCTCCTGTGTAATCTTCAAGGCCGGACATTTTTCGATTCCCATTCTGAAGCCCTTCGCACGATCCACCTCGGGCGAGGTACCACGCTGACCATGGATCATCACGGCGTTGCCCTTGCCGCCGGTTTTCTCACATATCCATTCGCCAAGTTGCTTCGTCGCCAAAATGGATTCGCCGCGAATAAACGTATCACCAGGGGCGCCGTCAGCCTGACGGTCGACGTTGATGACGGGGATACCCGCCGCGCGCGCGGCCTTCACCGGGACGGCTGCGGCGGTGGCACCCGCAGGTATGTAGATCAGGGCGTCTATCTTCTGCGTGATCAAATCCTGGATCTGGTTGACTTGCGTGGTGGCGTCGCCCTTGGCATCGACGGTAATGATCTTGTAGCCCTTTTCCTTGCCATAAGCCTCGACGGACTGCTTGATCATGTTGAAAAATTCGGCCTCCAGATTGGCTACGGCCAATCCGATTTTCTTTTCTTGCGCAACGACAGCTGTCGATGCCGTCAAGGCGACTATGCCAACGGCGATTGCGATCTGCTTGAATTTAAACATGTCTGCTCCAGTGCATTAAATAGGTCATTACGATCAATATCGCCAATACTTACAGGAAGGCGATGCTGCATACCGGATGGAACGATTGGGTAATAAGTAAATAAATATCTATGGTTGCCCTCCTGAATGTGAAGATGATTAGCCAATGCGCCGCTTGTTCGAGTCAACAGCGACCGCCAGAACGATAACCGTGCCAATAACAACCTGCTGGACGAACGGCGATACGCCAAGCAGGTTGAGTCCGTTGCGCAGAACACCGATCGTCAATACACCCATCAGCGTCCCCCAGATGGTTCCAACACCACCAGAAAGACTGCCTCCTCCAATGACAACGGCGGCGATCGTGTCAAGCTCGTAGCCCATGCCACCCGTCGGTTGTGATGAATCCAGTCGTGTTGACATGACGACACCGGCCAGCCCTGCAAGCACACCGCAGGCGGTGTAGACGGCCACCGTAACCTTCCGTACCGGAATGCCGGCCAGGCGCGCTACCTCGGCACTCCCCCCTATGGCATAAAGCGCCCGGCCGGCGGCGCGATACTTCATGAAAATGGCTGCAACTGCGGTCAGCACAATGAACAGCGCCACGGTTATCGAAAGGAAGCCGAAGTGTCGAATAATCGACATCGCCGAAAACCAGTCGGGATAACCCACGATTTGTGAACCGTCGGTAACCATGTTGGCCAGCCCGCGACAGATGGACATGGTCGCCAGCGTGGCGATAAAGGCGGGCAAGCGGGCATGAGTGATCAGCAAGCCCGAACCCAGGCCGCACAGCGCACCCGTCGCGAGCGCGGCCACAA
Organism: Rhodocyclaceae bacterium; assembly: GCA_031398685.1. GTDB lineage: Bacteria > Pseudomonadota > Gammaproteobacteria > Burkholderiales > Rhodocyclaceae > Propionivibrio. Next base: position 7,031 of record JANNNT010000421.1, read on the forward strand.
TGCACAATTGCATGGGCACGCCGACCACATTGGACAGCCACCCCATCACCATCATCGACAGAGCCAGGACCGAACCTACCGAAAGGTCGATGCCACCGATCACGATAACCGCCGTCATGCCCAGAGCCATGATCCCCAGCACCGTCAGTTGATCAAGGACGTTCAAAAGATTGCGAAAGGAAAAAAACGTGTCCGTCAGTAGCGACAGCGCAACGCACAAGACGAACAGGCTTATTTCGGGACCGTAGTCCACCAGTTGTCTTGCCCAGTGGTATCGCCGGACAGCCGCCTCAGTACCCGACGGCGAATCCTTGCTGGTGCTCGTTGATGTAAAAGTATTGGTAGCCAAGATGCCTCCAAGTAATTCCTGTTGAATGTGGCAAGAAAGAGGTTCAGCTGCTTAGCCGCGAACGCGCGACAGCCAGCGCCCAACGTTTTCGACTGACCGACACTTCATCTTTCGTGCGCACGGAAAGTACGTCGCTCTGCGCACGTTTGAGGGCCTTGAGCGCCGACCAGTCCCAGACATTCGCCTGCAGACCGGCAAGGTGCGCCACCCCTAGCGCCGACAGTTCCGGATCAGCACACTGGACTACCGGCCGTGAGATGTACGACGACAGCATTTCCAGCAGTCGTGGGTTACGCGACGGACCGCCATCAAGGTAGAGCTTGCGGATACCTGAATTGCTCTGATCCATGGCGTCGATGACGTCGGCGACCTGGTGGGCGATGGACTCCAGCCCGGCGGCCAGCAGGGAGCCCTTGTCTGCACTCAGGGTCAGCCCGCTGATGAGCCCCACAGCTTGCGTGTCCCACCACGGAGCACCCAGTCCATTGAAACCCGGCACCAGAAAGACACCGTTATTGTTGCTGCGACTGGCGATCGCGACGGCTTCTTCCACGGAAATCTCAAAAAGATCAGCCAGCCAGCGCAGAGTCGCCCCCGCCGCCCGGATATTCCCTTCCAAAGCCTGCACAGGCCCGTGGCCGACATCCCAGGCGATGGTGAGACACAGTCCAGGATGGTGTGCCGCACCGCTACGGGTCAGTGCCATGACCGACGATCCGGTGCCCAGAGTCGCTTTGACCTGACCCGCTTCGAATCCGCCGTGGGCGAACAGCGCCGAGTGGGAATCCGCCATGACCGACAGCACCGGCACGCCCTGAAGCGCCGGGTGCAGATTATTGGCCAAGGCAAACTGTCCGAGAGAGGGAACGACACGCGGGAGCATTTCCCTGGGCACATTGAATAGAGCGAGCAAGTCATCATCCCAATCGCCGCTGTGCACATTCAGCAACTGAGTCCGCGAGGCGTTGCCGACCTCAATGACAAAATCGGCGCCCAGGCGGCTCAGCAGAAAGGCATCTACCGTTCCAGCGCACCAATCGCCCGAACGGGCGTGCTGACGCTGCGGGTCAGACTGGTCCAACAACCAGCTCAGCTTCAAGGCAGAGAACATTGGGTCGAGCGGCAGGCCGGAACGTTCGCGCACCATCTGTTCAATCGGGTCAGTACGCAGGCGATCCCGCAGTCCCACTGTGCGCTGGTCCTGCCAGCTCAGCAGGGGCGTAATGGCACGGCCATCAGCACGCCGCCAGATTACCGCCGATTCGCGCTGGGTGCTGATGCCCACCCCTGCAATCGCAATACCGGGCAATTGCGCCAGGCAGCCCTGTACCGCCTGTTGCACGCTCTGCCAGATTTCTTCGGCATCCTGCTCGACCCAGCCCGGCTGCGGCAACTGCTCGCCAAGCGGAGCAATGAACTTGGCGACGATTCGGCCGGAATCATTCACCAGAATGCACTTGGTGGCACTGGTGCCTTGATCAATGGCAAGCAGATGCGTCGTCATCTAGTGCTCCTTGCGCGCATTGAGCAGAGACCGCGCCTGTTGCGCGATGCCCTCGGCGGTGAGCCCGAAATGCTTGAACAGAAACGTGGTGCTCCCGGTCGGTGCGAAATCGGGTACCCCCATGATGCGCATCGGCACGGGATGGTGCTGGACCACCAGTTCAGCTACTGCGCCGCCCAAACCACCATAAATGATGGCTTCCTCGACGGTCACAATTGCCCCCGTTTCACGTGCTGCGCGCAACACCGCATCGGCATCCAACGGCTTGACTGAAGACGCATTGATCACCCGCGCGGAGAGCCCCTGTGCGGCGAGTTGCTCGGCCGCCTCCAAGGCACGCGAGACCATCGTGCCGATGGCCATAAGCGTCACGTCGTTGCCATCACGCAAGGTTATCGACTTACCAAGCTCAAAGGCCTGGCCTTCAGGCATCACGGCAGGCACCTTATAGCGACTGACGCGTATGAAGGCCGGGCTGCCGGAGGCGACAAACCAGCGCATGGCAGAACGCGTCTCGATCGGGTCGGCGGGTACGATGACCGGCAAGCTGCCGATAGCCCGAATCCAGGCCAGATCCTCGATGGAATGGTGAGTAGGCCCCAACTCTCCGTAGGCCATACCGGGGCTCATGCCGCACAACGCCACCGGGAAGTTCGAGTAGGCCACGTCGGCCTTGATCTGCTCCAGCGCACGGCCGGTAAGGAAGGGAGAGGCCGCGCAGACGAACGGCAGTAATCCGCCGTTGGCCAAGCCGGCAGCCACTCCAACCATATTCTGCTCGGCAATCCCCACGTTGATCAAACGGTCCGGAAATTCCTTTTTGAACGCTAGCAGGTTGCTGGACCCAACGGAGTCGTTACAGACCGCCACGATGCGGGAATCCTCGCGAGCCAACGCGATGAGTTCTTCGACAAAAGCCTGCCGGCAGTCAAACGTGCTTGGGGAACTGTTTTCTACTTTACTCATTGGTCCAACTCCTTCAACGCCGCTTCGTACTGCGCATCGCTAGGCACCTTGTGGTGCCATTCCACGCCGTTTTCCATGAAGGAGGCGCCCTTCCCTTTGATGGTGTTTGCAATCACGACCCGCGGGCGCTCCGGATGAAGCATCGTCAAGGCCTGTATCAACTCAGCGTGGGAGTGACCATTCACCATAAGTACATCCCAGCCAAACGCCCGCCACTTATCCGCCAATGGTTCGAGTTCATTGGTTTCAGCCGTACTGGCACCTTGCTGCAAGCGATTCCGGTCCACCACTGCGGTGAGCGAACCCAAGCCGCGGTGGGCAGCACACATCGCGGCTTCCCAGTTGCTTCCCTCCTGCAGCTCTCCGTCGCCAAGGACCACGAAGGTGCGCCATTCCTTGTGGGTAATTTGAGCCGCCGTTGCGCAACCAACTGCCACCGGCAAGCCGTGACCAAGAGGGCCGGTATTGGTTTCAACACCGGGAATTTTTCGCCGATTGGGGTGGCCGTTCAGCGGCGACAGGTCGGCAACGAAATGCGCGAGTCGATCAGGGGAGAAGAAACCGCAGGCCGCCAACATTGAATACAAAGCGGCGGCACAGTGGCCCTTGCTGAGGATGAAACGATCACGCTCCGGCCATTGAGGTTGGGCCGGGTTGATACGCAATAC